>JAJPHQ010000083.1 GCA_021325195.1 Gammaproteobacteria bacterium
CGAGGGCATCGAAAACGAGCCGCTGCCGGCAGGACTCTCGCACTGGGAATGCCGCAACAACCGGCTGGCGTGGCTGGGGCTGCAGCAGGACGGCCTGCGCGACGCCGTCGCCGGCGCGATCGCGCGCTGCGGCGCGCACCGCGTCGCGCTGGTGCTGGGCACTTCCTCCGCCAGCATCGGCGCCACCGAGGAAGCCTATCGCCGGCTCGAGCACGGCCGCTTTCCCGGCGACCTGCGCCGGCCGCAGATCCACACGCCGCATTCGCTGACCGCCTTCGTGGCCGCTGCCACCGGCATCGCGGGCCCGGCGTTGACCGTCTCGACCGCGTGTTCGTCGTCGGCCAAGGTGTTCGCGTCGGCCGAGCGGCTGATCCGCCTCGGCGTCGCCGACGCCGCGCTGGTGGGCGGCGTGGACAGCCTGTGCGATAGCGTACTGTTCGGTTTCAACGCGCTGGAACTGGTATCGAAACATCCCTGCCGCCCGTTCGACCTGCGCCGCGACGGCATCTCGATCGGCGAGGCCGCGGCGTTCGCGTTGCTGGAACGCGCCGGCGAGGTCCCGGATGCGCCGCGCCTGATCGGCTACGGCGAATCGTCCGACGCGTACCACATGTCCACGCCGCATCCGGAAGGCCGCGGCGCGCGCGCGGCGATGCACGATGCGCTGGCGCGCGCGGGCCTCGGCGCGGATGCCGTCGATTACCTCAACCTGCATGGCACCGCCACCGTCAAGAACGACGAGGTGGAGGCCGCGCTGTTGCCGATCTTTCCGGCGCGCACGCGCGCCAGTTCCACCAAGGGCTTCACCGGCCACACGCTGGGCGCGGCCGGCGCGCTGGAAGCGGTGATCGCGCTGCTGGCGATCGAGCACGGTTTCGTGCCGCCCAACCTCGGCTGCGGCGAGGCGATGCCCGAATGCGCGGCGTGGCTGGCGTGCGCACCGGAACCGCGACGCCTCCGCGTCGCGCTCAGCAACTCGTTCGGCTTCGGCGGCAACAACGCCTGCCTTGCGTTCGCGCGCCCGGAGGCGGCATGAACGGGCGACTGGAGTTTTCGGTGGAAGGCATCGGCGCGTGGACGCGCGGTGCCCCGGACTGGCCCGCGCTGCGCGCCGTGCTGCGTGGCGAACGGACCCTGCGCGCGGACGCGCCCGTGCGTCCCGCCGGCAACGGATTGCCGGCCGCGGAACGCCGGCGGGCGCCGGACGGCGTGCTGCTGGCGGTGGAAGTCGCCGCACAGGCCGCCGCGATGGCGCAGCGCGATCCGGCCGGGCTGCCGTGCGTGTTCGCGTCGAGCTTCGGTGAGCCGGCGATCACCGATTACGTGTGCGCGACGCTGGCGCGTGCGCCGCAGGAACTGTCGCCCACCAAATTCCACAATTCCGTGCTGAACGCAGCGGCCGGCTACTGGACCATCGCCACCGGTTGCACCGCCGCGTCGTCCGCCGTCACCGCGCACCTCGCGAGTTTCGGCGCGGGGCTGCTGGAAGCGGCGGCGCTGGCGAGCGCCGATGGCGGGCCCGTGCTGTTCGCCGCCTGCGACGTGGCCGCCGCGGGTCCCCTGTCCGACATGATCGGCACCACGCTGCCGTTCGGCGCGGCGCTGGTGCTCGCGCCCCGGGCACACGGCGCGCGCGTCGCGATGACGCTGCGGCCGGGTGAGGCCGGCGCACCCGCCGCCCCGCAACTGGCGCTCGCCGCGATCGCGGGCGACAATCCGCTGAACGCGCACACGCTGGCGTTGCTGGCTGCACTGGCCGGCACGCAGGCTTCGTCGCTCTCGCTGCCGCTGGCAGCGGAACTGTCGCTGGACATGGAGATCACGCCTTGACCGACACCGCGAACCGGCCCTTCGTGGTCATCCCCTGCCTCAACGAGGAACGCGCGATAGCCGACGTGCTGCGCGGCGTGCTGGCGCACTGCCGCGACGTGATCGTGGTGGACGACGGCTCCGCTGACCGCACGCCGGAGATCGTCGCCACCCTGCCGGTGACGCTGATCCGCCACCCCGGACGTCGCGGCAAGGGCGACGCGCTGCGCACCGGTTTCCGCGAGGCCCTGCGGCGCGGCTGCAGCGGCGTGCTGACGATGGACGGCGACGGCCAGCACGACGCCGCCGACATCCCGCGCCTGCTGGAGGCTGCCCGGGTGTGGCCGCACGCGGTGGTGATCGGCGCGCGGATGCTGGGGCGCGAATGCCAGCCGGCGGCGCGGCGGCGCGCCAACGATTTCGCTAGCTGGGGCATCAGCTGGGGCTGCGGCAAGCCGGTGGTGGATGCGCAGAGCGGCCAGCGCTGGTATCCGCGTGCAGCGGTCGAACGGGTGGATCTGCCCGCGCAGGATTTCGTGTTCGAGACCGCGCTGCTGATCACCGCCGCGCGCGAGCTCGGCATGCTGATCGTGTCGGTGCCGATCGAGACGCGCTACCACCCCGGCGCACGCAGCAGCCATTTCCGGCCGGTGCGCGACGTGGTGCGGATCACCTGGTACACGATCCGGCGGGTCGCTCACTACGGTCACATCGTCGCCAGCTACCGCGCCTCGCACGGCGTGCCGCCGCTGATCCACGATCCGGATGGCCTGCTGCTCGCGCCTTCCGCCCGGCCCGCGGCGCGCGGGGCCTGACCGCTGTCCGTGCAATAACCGGGAACTTGCCGTCATCGGATCGACGCGGACGAAGCCGGCGAGGGAAACTCTGATAAATCAGACTTTCCCTGGTGTGGCGTCCCGAAAAATAGGATATCCGGATTCCGGTGCGGGATCTGGGTCGATTCGTGTCGCCATCTCTGTTTCGAAAAACCGGATTCCACCGTGGGGTGGCGATTCTTCTACTCCAAGATCGTCGAAAGCTTCGCCAGTACTTCGTCGACGATCACGGAAGGTACGCTTTCCAGCTTCCGGGCATGTCTGGAGCCGAGGTCGAGGGCTCGCGGCTGGTCACAGCGGACCACCCCTGTCGTTCGGGTACCGGCGCCGGTGAGCGATACCGCGAAACCGGCCGTGCGTGCAAAACTTCCACCGCTGCTGATGGGCAGCACGACCGGCGTCTTCGTAAGTCGGTTGAACGCTCCAGGCGAGATCACGAGAACGGGCCGCATCCCGCGTTGTTCGTGACCCGAAGCCGGGTCGAGCGAGACGAGGTAAATATCGCCACGTTCCATCACAGCAGTTCGCGACCGGTAGGCTTCGCGTCAAGCCATGACCGGTCTTCGGCCGTGCGCCTGACTTTGGGATGGCACCGGGCAAGCAGTTCGTCGAGCGTATAGTGCGGTCGCGTCTGCGGCGCGACCACCAGGCGGCCGGCATCGATCGCCAAGGCAACCTTGGAGCCAGGCTTCAGGTTTAGGACGTCGAGCAGCGCCGGTGGAACCGCCAGCATGGTCGAGCCGCCGACTTTGCGTAGATTGGTGGTGTGCATCTTTGCCTCCAAGGTTATACGCAAATATAACCTAATCCGTCACGGTCGGCAATTCACTCCCGCACCACCCGCGCCGCACAACTGTGCGGCCAAGCGGGGAGTGCAGCACGCTTTGAACCGCCCGGCTTTCCCGGGAGCTGGGCGATTCGGTAGTGTCTCGACTTGAGACACCATCTTTCCCCCGGGGCCAGAACAATTCGGCTGTGTCTCAAGTGGAGACAACATCCTTTTCTGGGGGCGTACGGGTCTGGCCATCGGTCTTGATCCGACTCTGTCCACCACCAAACTGCCGTTCGGTACTGTTGTCATTCCGGACGAACCCGCGAAGCGGGTGAGATCCGGAATCTGCTCCCGTTTGCCGCAAAACCACAGCAGATTACAAAGTCCATCCATGGACTTTGCCATTCGGGCCGACCTTCGCTTGTTCAAATTCGTTCCAGACGAATTTGTCCGGCTTCCTGCGCCGGCATCCCGGCGCACGCCCCGAATGACGACGTAAAAATTCCTCCGCAACACCGCGCTAGGCCATCCCGCCGTTGACGCCGATCACCTGGCCGTTGACGTAACTCGCGGCATCCGAACACAGGAAGGCGATCACGTCCGCGACTTCCCGCGGCGTGCCCATCCGCGCGGCGGGAATCAGTTGCCGGATCCGTTCCGGCGTGAACAGTTCCTTCGTCATGTTCCCTTCGATGATGCCGGGCGCCACCACGTTGGCGGTGATGCCGCGGCCTGCCATTTCGCGCGCCAGCGATTTCACCGCGCCGTGCAGCGCGGATTTCGCCGCGGCGTAATTGGCCTGACCGCGATTGCCCAGCGTCGCGGCCACCGAGGACACCGCGACGATGCGCCCGAACCGCGCACGCGCCATCGGCAGCAGCAGCGGCTGCACCGCGTGGAAGAAGCCGTGCAGCGACACGTCGCTCACGCGCCGCCATTGTTCCTCGCGCATCCCCGCCAGCGGCGCGTCGTCGTGGATGCCGGCGTTGTGCACCAGTGCGTGGACGGGACCGGATTCCAGCAGACGCTCGATCGCGGCGCGGGTGGCATCGGCGTCGGTCAGGTCGAACGCGACGGCCTCGGCATCGCCGCCTTGTCCGCGGATTTGGGAAACCGTCGCCTCCGCACGCCCGCGATTCGCATTCGCATGCACGAGCACGTGCCAGCCGTCGCGCGCCAGCGCCCGGCAGGTCGCGCCGCCGAGGTCGCCGCTGCCGCCGGTGACCAGCGCGCGGCGCATGTCTTTTCGCATCGGCCCTCCTCGTTGTCATCCCGGCGACGCGGAGAGCGTACATGGATGCACCTGTCTTGAGGAGCGAGGAAAGCCGGGATCCATTCTGCTCCCCTCTCCCTTCGGGGAGCTGCCATCCGTGGCCTGCCTTGCGGCAATCCTGCCGCTTCAATGGCTTTGCAACATCACCGCCGCGCGCCCTTGTGCCAACAGCGCCCCGCGATGCTCGACCCGGAACGCATACTGCAGGCTGGCGCCGGTGCCGAGCAAGCGCTCGACGCGGATTTGCAGCTTGCCCGGCAGGTCGTCGATCCGTTCGACGTGCAGCGCGACCTCGCGCAACGCCGCCAGCCTGCCCGGCCGGATCGCGACGCCAACGGTGCGCGACAGCAGCGCACCGTGCACCGCCATCGCCTGCGCGGCGTACTCGCACAGGTTCACCGCGTGCAGCCTGCCGTCCGCGCGCAGGGGATTGTCGCGGCGCGCATGGCTCGCGCTGCGCGCATGCAGGCGCACGGCATCCCAATCGACCACCTCGTCCAGCAGGCACATCGCGTCCGCGTGCGGGATCAGCGCCGCCCATTCCGGTTTCGGGAGCATGCGCATCAGCCCCTCTCCCGTCGGCAGAGGGACGAAGGTACGGTGAATTTGAATCCGTCGTTCACTGCCGGACCCTCACCCGCCCGGTCCCTTGCTCGACCGGCGTGACCGCGCATTGATCGGGCGGTCCATCGGAGCAAGTGGTCGGGCATCCTCTCCCGAAGGGAGAGGAAAAGCAGCGTGCGGCGCCATCAGCACCGACAGCGCGAAATGGAACAGCACGCCCAGCGCCACGGTCAGACCGATCGCGCGCAGCACCGGCACGCTGGACAGCGCCAGCACGCCGAACACCAGCAGCGCGGAAGCCACGCACACCAGCGTCGCGTGCAGCGTGCGCAGATCCTCGCGTTCATCGCCGGTGCGGCGCTCGAAGAACAGCGCGTAGTGCAGGCCCAGGCCCGCCGCCAGCGTCAGCGAAACGAGATGGAACAGCGACAGCGGAATGCCGGCCGCACGCAGCACGGCCAGCACCAGCAGCGTCGCCAGGGTCATCGGCCCCAGCACATGCAGCGCGCGCCGGGGACTGCGCAGCGCCAGCGTGACCGTCGCGCACAGCAACAGCGCGGCGATGCCCAGCGCAACCAGGATGCGCTGCCGGTACGCGGCCACCAGCGATTCGGTGGCTGCCTTGAGATCCAGCAGATGCACGGCGCCATGCGTGCCGCCGGCCCATGCCGCGATCGCGGCGGGATCGCGCACACCGCTCAACGTGCCCAGTCCGATCCAGCCGTCCTCCTGTCGCACCAGCATGGCTTGCAGCCGGGCGCCCAGCGGCGATTGCCCGATGCTTGCCGGGGTCAACGGCGGCAGCGTGCGGGCAGCCTCGACATCCGCCACGAACGGCGCGAACACACCGGCGCGGAACGGCAGCCCGGCCATCGCCTGCCGCAACGCGGATTGCAGCGCCGCCGCATCGGGCAGCTTCGCCTGCCGTGCGCGCTGCGTGGCGATGCTCGGCAGATAACGCGAGGGCAATTCGAACGCGTCCAGCGCGTGATGCGCGACCAGCGTCCGCATTTCCGGCGCGATCCGTTCCGAAAGCTCGAGCACGCCCTGCTCGCCCGGCGCGCGCAATACCAACAAATAGCGGACGTCCGGCGCGCCCAGTTGCGCGCGCAGGCGCGCGTCGCGTTGCAGTTCCGCCTGCGGCACCGGTGTCAGCGCGGCAAGATCGTTCTGCCAGAACCGGCCCGGCGCCAGCGCGGCGACCGCGATGCCGGCCGCGGCGACCAGCCACGGCAGCCAGCCCGGACGCGGCAGGCGCGCGAGGCAATGCCAGGCCGCCGCGAGTCCCGGTGTCACCGCCATGTCGCGTTCGGCCTCCGGCAGCACCCGCGGCAGCAGCCAGCGCGTGCAGGCGCCGGCCACGATCAGGCCGGTGATGGTGAACACCGCGAGCTGCTGAAGACCCGCGACGCCCGAGGCGAAGAACGCCAGATACGCGATGCACACCGACGCGATCGCGGTCGCCAGCAGCGGCCACAGCTCGCGCACGCATTCGAGCGCGCTCGCGCCGGTGCGCCGGTGGCTGAACACGCGCAGCGGATATTCCTGCGCCACGCCCAGCAGGGTGAAGCCGAACGCGACGGTGATGCCGTGCACGTGCCCGAACGCAAGCGCCAGCATCGCGAAGCCCGTGGCTGCGCCGGACAGCAGCGGCAGCGCGGTCACCAGCAGCGGCACCGCGCTGCGGTACGCAAGCAGCAGCATCAGCACGAAACCGAGGGTGGTGATCGCGCCGAAACGGTCGGCTTCGGCGCGGGTGACGCGCGCGGCCTGCACGCCGAACCAGCCCGGCCCGCTGATCGCCAGTTTCGCGTCCTTCGCATCCGGCAGCGCGGCGAAATGTTCCTGCAGTGCCGCGATCGCGCGCGCCTGCGCGCCGGGGTCGAAGCCCGGCGCGCGCGTTTCGGCCACCAGCAGGGCTTCGCCGCGATCCGAGAACCATACGCCGTCGCGCAACCGGGGTTGATGCGGCGGCGCCCACCGCTCGGCGAGCTTCAGGGTTTCCAGCGTGGGATCGCGGGGCAGCAGCGGCTTCAGCAGCGGCGCGGCCGGCGAGGACAGGTCCTGCAATCGTTGCTGCAATTGCGCGTGCAGGTACGCCGCGTCGAAGCGGTGCGTGTCCAGCGTGGGCGACAGCAGATAGCGGTACGGCAGCAGGTGCGGCGCGATCGACGCGAGGCCCCCGCCGCCGTTGGCGACGTGCACGAACAGCGGATCGTGTGCCAGCGCCTCGTCCAGCCCTTGCGACAATGCCGCGAGCTCGCCTTCGGGCGCGCCCGAGATCGCGAGCAGCAGCAGCCGCGAACCGGGACCCGAGCCGATTTCGTCCAGCAGCAGTTTCTGGTCGGCGGTGCGCGCGGGCGGCACGAAATCGCGCAGGTCGGAACTGATCGTCAGGTGTCCGGCGACGCCGGACGCGAGCGCGATGACCGCCGCCAGCCAGACGAGATAGATGGCGATCCGGGCGCGGTTCCTCATGTGCCGTTGCGGCAGCGCGCCAGCAGCGCCGACTGCAGCGGCGCCGCGCTTGGCAGGCCCGCCTGCGCCATCTCACCCAGCAGGGTGACGGTGGTGTCGCCGCCGGCCTCGTGCAGGGTCATGCAGCGCGGCGCGTTGCCGCGGCCGTCGATCACGATCGACGCGATCCGGTCCCTCAGCGTGCCGGCGCGCGGCGTCAGCGTCAGCACCCAGCGTGCGTTGCCGCCCTGCACCGACAGCGTGAAGTCGTGCGACAGCGCCGCGGCATCGCCGTCCAGCAGCGCCCGGAAGCCGGCCAGGACCGCGCCGACCTGCGGCGCGCGCGCGACCGGCATCCGGCGGACCGCGCCGTTGCCGCGCTGCACCGACAGTTCGCCGTCGTCGATCTTCGCGACCTCGCGCCAGGGTTTCTCGACATCGCGCTCCAGCCTGTCGCCGCCCAGCCAGTGCAGCTCACCCGACACGATCAGCGGATGGTCCAGCATGCCGCTGTAACTCACCTCGATGAAGGCGGTGCTGGCCGGCGGCGGCCGTGCCAGGCGCGCCAGCAGCGCCGCCGCGGGGTCCCGCGGCGGGGCGGCCGTCGCCGGCAACGCGAAGGCAGCCAGCAGCGCCAGCACGGCGCGTTCAGCGCGCACGCTGTGACGCGGCCAGCGCCACGCGCGGCAGCCGGATCGCGCCCGGTTCGGGAAGCGAATGCCAGAAATCATAGAAGTTGAACCAGTTGTACGGCGCCTCGCGCAGGTGGTGTTCCAGCCGCGCCGCGTAATGACCCACGTAGGCGTCGAGTGCGGCGCCGCGCTGCTCGCGCGGCAGCACCACGCGCTCGGCCAGCGGCTCGAACACCAGGTCGTAGCGGCTGCCGCCGCGGTACATGCCGAGGCACAGCACCACCGGCACGCCCAGCGCGGACGCGATCAGCCACGGCGCGGCCGGGAATGGCGCGTCCTCGCCGAAGAACGGCACCATGCGCATCGCCTCGTGCGCGCGGCCACGATCGCCCAGCAGCGTGATCATCGCGCCTTCGCGTGCCGCCTCGGACAGCGCCAGCACGATGTCCGGTCCGCCGCGCGCGGTGTCGAGCACGCTGTCGGCCAGTTCCGGCGCCAGTGCTTCCAGCAGCGCGGTCAACGCCGGTGTCTTGGCCTTGTCCATCACCAGTTTCAACTTGTGCTGCGGTTGCCGCGCGGCCAGCGCGCGCAATACCTCGAAGCTGCCCACGTGCGCGCCCAGCAGCAGCACGCCGCTGCCCGTGTCGAGACGGCTCCTGAGCGCCTCGACGCCGCGCATGGAAACCTCGAAGCCGTCCAGCCCGCGCGCCAGCAGGAACACGCGGTCGAGGATGGTGGAGGCGAACGCGTGGATCAGCCGCATGACCTGCCACGGCGTGCCGGGCCTGCCCTGGAGCCGGCGGAAGTAATCGCGCGCGGCGCGACGCTCGGGTCCGCGCCGGAAATAGAAGTACAGCGTGATCGGATACAGGAACAGCCGGGCGAACGGACGGCCGAAATGCAGCCCGATGAAACGGATCAGCCAGATCGCGAACCAGCCGCCGGCTTCGGGACGGCTCTGCCAGTGCTCGGTCATGGCGCGGTCTCCAGCACGCCGCTCGCCAGCATGGCTTCGCCGCGCGTCACCGTGAAGCGCACGCGCGCGCCATCCTCGCGCAGCACCAGCACGGCATCCTGTTCCGGCAGCAGCGGCTGCGTGAACTTCACATCGAACTTCGCGATGCGCGCGCCGCGCCATTGCCTCAGCGCCGCCGCGACGCGCTCCAGCAGCACCACGCCCGGCACCACCGGCTGTCCCGGGAAATGTCCGGCCAGCGCGGGATGGCCGGCGTCGATCCGAAGCGGCGCGGTGAAGGCTTCGCTCATCCGCGGCCTTCCCCGTCGCGGATCAGTTGCGGCCAGCGCCGCGCCAACTGCACCAGGAAACGCCGCAGCGACGGATGCGGCAGTCCGCGCAGGTGCCAGCGCCGGAAGGCATACTCGGCCGCGAACGCCAGCACCAGCAGGGCCCAGCAGCCGCCTTCCGGATACCAGGTCAGCAGCGCATCGGGCAGGGCGAACGGAGGCCGTGCCTTCAGCACGGACAGCCAACCCTGCTCCGCGAACAGCAGCACCAGCAGCGCCATCAACGCCAGCGCACCCAGCACGCCGACCCAGTAGAGCGTCACGCCGCGTCCGTAGGCGCGCACGCCCGGCAACCCGAGCCGGGCCTCGCCTTCGATCACCCGGATGAAACGGGTGACCAGTGGTTCTTCGCCGCGGCGCAGGGTGCGCGCGAACAGCCATGCCAGTGCGGAAAGGATCACCACCGGCAGCGCGGCCAGCGCCAGCGAAATGCGGCCCATCGACGCGGGCACCAGCGTGAGCGTCGCCAGCGCCAGCCAGGCCAGCGCCAGCACGACGCTGCGCTGCCGCCACAGCGACGGCAGCCAAGCCAGCAGCAGCAGCGAAACCGCCGCGATGCCCAGCATCGGCTCGTGCAGCCAGCCCGCGAGCAGCACCAGCAGTCCGCAGCCCAGCAACAGCCACGGCAGCCAGCCCGGCTGCGGCGCGGCGCGGCGTTGAAGGGCGGAAACCGGCATCGATGCTCCCTGCGCGCGAGTCGAGGCGCGCGCATGTATATCATAGGCGGCGGTCCTGAACGGCCGACGGATGCTTCCCGGCGCAGGGTCCGTTGAACGGGGCGGCACCGCGTGTGCGGCCCCGCAGTTCCTCGCCACGGATGGCGGCTTCGGGCGTTCCGGTTGCCGGCGTCTCCCGCCGTATCCACCCGCGTGGACAGCACATGGATGACAGACACGACACCGATGTCCTGGTCGTCGGCGGCGGTCCCGGCGGCTCCACCGTCGCCACGCTGCTGGCCCGGCGCGGCTGGCGCGTGACGATGCTGGAACGCGACAGGCATCCCCGCTTCCACATCGGCGAATCGCTGCTGCCCGCCAACATCCCGATCTTCGAGGAGCTGGGCGCGCTGGACAAGCTGCGCGCGATCGGGCGCCTGAAGCTGGGCGCGGATTTCCCGCGCGACGACGGCAGTTGCTACACCTTCCGCTTCGAGCGCGCGCTGGGCAGCACGCCGCCGTATTCCTTCCACGTGCTGCGCGAGGACATGGACAAGATGCTGTTCGAGCACGCGCGCGAATCGGGCGTGGACGCGCGCGAGCAATGCAGGGTCACGCGCGTCGATTTCGACGCTGCAGGCGTGACCGCGCAGGTCGCAACGGACGGCGGGACAGTCACGCTGCGGGCGCGCTATCTGGTGGATGCTTCCGGCCGCGACACCCTGCTCGGCAAGCAACTGAAACTGGTCCGGCGCAGCGGAAGGCACCAGAGCGCCGCGCTGTTCGCGCACTACCGCGATGTCGATTACAGCCCCGATGATCCCGGCGGCAACGTGATCAGCGTCAACCGCTTCGCGCACGGCTGGGCGTGGCTGATTCCGCTGCCCGACGGTTCCAGCAGCATCGGCGCGGTGTGCAAGCCGTCCTGGCTGCAGCAGCGGCGCGGCGCCGACCACGGCGATTTCCTCGAACGCACGCTGGCGATGGTGCCCGGCGCGCCGGAGCGCATGACACGCGCGCGGCGGATTTCCGGCGTGCGCGTCACCGGCAATTACTCCTACGCCTGCGAACGGATGGCCGGTCCGCGCTGGATCATGGTGGGCGACGCGTGGGCGTTCCTCGATCCGGTGTTCTCGTCCGGCGTGTTCCTCGCGATGTACGGCGCGCGCCGCGCCGTGGACGTGGTGGACGGCGCCTTGCGCGAGCCCGCACGCGAGGCGGCATTGCAGCGCGCGCATGCACGCCACCTCGGGAAGGGCTATGCGCGCTTCGCGTGGTTCATCGTCCGCTTCAACTCGCCCGTGATGAGGAATCTTTTCGCCAGCCCGCGCAACCTGTGGCGAGTGGAACAGGGCGTGATCTCGCTGCTGGCCGGCGACGTGTTCGACGACAGGCGCGTGCTGCGCAAGCTGACCCTGTTCAAGCTGATCTACGCGGCCGTTTCGCTTCGCAACCTGCGCCGCTGGGCCGCCGAGCTGCGCGACCGCCGCCGCCAGAACCGCCTGCGGTACACGGATGGCGGCACGCCGGCCGACGCGGCGTGATGCCTTCTCACGAACGCAGGCCGACCCCCCGGTGCAGGAGCGTCAGCGCGATCGCGCCCAGCACGGCCGCGAACGCCAGCATCACCAGGTAGGCGATCCACACCGGCACGTCGCCGATGCCCAGCACGCCGTAGCGGAAGCCGTTGACCATATACAGGATCGGGTTGACCAGCGAGGCCTCGCGCCACGGCGAGCCCAGCATGTTGACGGAATAGAACACGCCGCCGAGATACGTCAGCGGCGCCAGCACGAAGGTCGGCACGATCGCGATGTCGTCGAACTTCCTCGCGAACATCGCGTTGATGAACCCGGCCAGCGAGAAGATCACCGCGCCCAGCAGCACGGTGGTGACCGCGACCAGCGGGTGCGCGACGCGCAATGACGTGAAGAACAGCGCGATGCCCAGCACGATCGCCCCGATCAGCAGGCCGCGCAGCACCGCGCCGGCGACATAACCGGCCAGCACCACCCAGCTCGGCATCGGCGAGGCCAGCAGCTCCTCGACGTAGCGGCCGAACTTGGAACCGAAGAAGCTGGAGGTGATGTTGGCGTAGCAGTTGTTGATCACGCTCATCATCACCAGGCCCGGCACGATGTACTGCATGTAGCTGAAGCCGTGCATCGGCCCGATCCGGCTGCCGATCAGTTTGCCGAAGATCACGAAATACAGCGTCATGGTGATCGCGGGCGGCACCAGCGTCTGCGTCCAGATGCGCAGCATCCGGCGCACCTCCCGGCGGGTGATGGTGTACAGCGCGATCGCATTGGCGCGCGCGATCGAGGGCGCCCAGGCACGCGCGTCGAAACGGGTTGCGCTCTCGGCGTGAAGGTCGTTCATGCGCCTGCCACCCTCAAATCGTCATTCCGGGGTTGCCCGCGGATTTCTTGCGCGCAGAACCCGGAATCCGGTGTCCGTGCTCCGATTCCGCCCTTGATGCGCCTGCCAGACACGCCGGATGCCGGATCGCGCCCGCCACGCGGGCCTGTCCGGAATGACGACGATGCTGGTTCTTCGCGACCGATGTTCATGCCGCCGCCCTGCCGTTCTCGCCGTTGCCCCGCTCGACCAGCCGCACGAACAGTTCCTCCAGCCGGCTGGTCTTGTTGCGCATCGAGATCACCGTGATGCCGTGCGCGGACAGGCCCGCGAACAGCGAATTGAGGTCGTGGGTCTTGGGCATCTCCGCCTCCAGCGTGCGCGCATCGGCGGCGGTCAGCCGGATGCCGGGAATCGGCGGCAGCGCGCCGAGATCCTCCGCCACGTCCAGCACGAAGGTTTCCACGTCCAGCTTGCGCAGCAGCGCGCGCATCGAGGTGTTCTCGACGATCGTGCCGTGGTCGATGATCGCGATGTTGCGGCACAGCTGCTCGGCCTCCTCCAGGTAATGCGTGGTCAGGATCACCGTGGTGCCGGCGGCGTTGATGCCGGTGATGAACTGCCACATCGCGCGGCGGATCTCGATGTCCACGCCGGCAGTCGGCTCGTCCAGGATCAGCAGGCGCGGCTCGTTCATCATCGCGCGCGCGATCATCAGCCGCCGCTTCATGCCGCCCGACATCATCCGGGTGGGTTCGAACGCCTTGTCCCAGATGCGCAGCTCGTTCAGGTATTTCTCGGCGCGGCGCCGGGCGATCGAGCGCGGGATGCCGTAGAAGCCGGCCACGTTGACGCAGATCTCGAACGGCGTCTCGAACTGGTTGAAGTTGATTTCCTGCGGCACCAGCCCGATCTGCCGCATCACGGCGCCGCGGTCGCGGTGGATCGAGATGCCGAACACCCGCGCGTCACCCGAGGTCGGGTTGACCAGCGAGGACAGGATGCCGATCAGGGTGGACTTGCCGGCGCCGTTGGGACCCAGCAGCGCGAAGAAATCGCCCGGCGCGACCGTGAGCGAGATGCCCTTCAGGGCCTCGACGCCGTTGGAATAGGTCTTGCGGAGATCGACGACTTCGAGCGCGGGTACGGCGCGCGCGGGTACGGCGCGCGCGGGCTCGCGCGAAGCTGCAGAAGTAGGCATGGGGCGTTAGTATATCGGGCTCTTTGCGCCAAGCCCCGGAACCGCGCTCCGCCGCCGCGGATTGCCACGCCCCATGATCGAACATTTCCAGCTCAGGCTCGCCGACAGCTTCATGCTCGCACCCACGGTGCGGCACATGGCGTTCGAGCGCGCCGACGGGGCGCCGTTCGTGTTCACGCCCGGCCAGTTCATCCAGATCCATTTCACCTACGACGACGGCAAGCCCACCAAGCGCAGCTATTCGGTCGGCACCGCCGGCGACGGCTCCGGCAAGGTGCAACGGCTCGAGATCGCGGTGAGCTACGTCGAGGGCGGCGCGGCGACCAGGCTGCTGGGCGGCATGCCGCACGGCGGCACCGTCGAGGCCAGCGGCCCGTACGGCCGTTTCTGCCTCGACGACAGCGACAGCAACCGGCGTTACCTGCTGATCGCTACCGGCACCGGCATCACCCCGTACCGCGCGATGCTGCCGGTGATCGAACGGCTGATCCGCGAACGCGGCCGCCGCTTCGCCCTGCTGTACGGCGCGCGCACCGAGCGGGAACTGCTGTACGGCGAGGAATTCGAGGCGTTCGCGCACAGGCATCCCGACGCGTTCGTGTTCCATCCCTGCTTCTCGCGCGGCGCACGCGCCACCCCGCGCCCCAACGACCGCCGCGGCCACGTGCAGGACGTGCTGCCCGAATTGCAGCCCGACCCCGAACACGACATCGCGTACCTGTGCGGCAACCCCGACATGATCGACGCCAACTTCACGCTGCTGAAGGAACTGGGCCTGCCGATCAAGCACATCCGGCGCGAGAAATACGTGTCGTCGCGGTAACGAGCCGCATCAGCGCGGGATCCGTTCGCACCGAGCCCGTCAAAGTCGGGTGGCCACGGTTCAAACTTTCCTGACGTGCGCAGTCCGCAAGCGCGCAGCCTCAGCCGCCCCGGGAAATGCCTGTCGCGCCAAGCGCCCTCCCGGGCCACATCCCGTCAGTGGCGCGCGGCATGCACGAAACCGGCAGCCTTGCCAAGGCCGGGGAGCCGGCCGACCGTTGCTTCGGCCGGCGAATTGCGCACGGTCCGCAAAGCGGCGTAGCACCGTACGAGAATTCCGGCGACCCACATCACCGCGATCACCCGTTTCGAGCAAACAATTGCAACTGCGGCGCATCCATCGCAGGATTTGAGACGGTTGCGTTTAAACTGACACGCAGCGTTCCACAGGGGGAATCGCGAGTGCACCGCCGTCCCGCCCAACTCAACCGGCCGCTCACCGCCTCGTCCCCGGTGTCTTCATTGGCGTGCGTCATGCTTTCGGCGCCGACTTTTTTCGCGAAAATTTCGCGATCGTGTCTCCCTGCTCCAGCGTGCTCGTAGCTCTGCGCCTCGATATCGCAAGGCCCCACCAGCGAGGTCGAAGCATGAGTTCTGGCATTTTTCAGGAAATGAAATGAATTTCGATGATTTCTTCAAAAAGGCATTTGGCGGAGAGCGCGTCGATCCATTTGAGTATCAACTCCGCTTGGCCGAAGGGCAATGGCCCGACTTGCTCGATGTCCCCACCGGCATGGGCAAGACGGCAGCAGTTGTTCTCGCCTGGCTCTGGAAGCGCGGCTGGCGTGGAGGTGAACGCCGACCTTGCCCAGATTCCGGTATGCCGCGCCGCTTGGTGTATTGCCTGCCGATGCGTGTGCTTGTGGAGCAAACCGAGGAGACAATCCGCGAGTGGCTGACCAAGTTGGGCATTTGCGACAAAGCCGGCGAGGGCAAGGTCTCAATCCAACTATTGATGGGCGGCGCCGATGACCTGAAGAGCTGGGCGGAATTTCCGGAAGAAGACATGATTCTGATCGGCACCCAGGACATGCTGCTCTCGCGTGCCCTGATGCGTGGCTATGGCATGAGCCGCTACCAGTGGCCCATCCATTTTGCGTTGCTGCATAACGATTGTCTGTGGGTGTTCGACGAAGTCCAGCTGATGGGAGCGGGGCTGGCGACTTCTGCACAACTGGAAGCTTTTCGCCGCGTTTTCCCGCTTGCGAAAAGCAGCCGCACACTCTGGGTCTCTGCCACTCTGAATCCCGAATGGCTGGCGACGGTGGACATGCGCCCGCACCTCGGTTCATTGATTCCGTGCGCGCTTGGCGAGCAAGACCGGCGGCAGGCAAGCGATCGGCTGCAGGCGGTGAAGTCCTTGCAAAAAGCTCCCGTCACTCTCACGAATGAAACCGGCAAGGATCATGCGAAAACCTATCTCGATCGCCTTTGCAAGCTGGTGCTGGAAAATCACATCGAGCAATCGCAAACATTGGTCATCGTCAATCGCGTTGAACGCGCGCAGCGTCTATTCCAGTCGTTGTGCGAACAGCGCCCAGGCAAGCCCGATTTGCTGATTCATGCGCGCTTCCGCGCCGCCGAGCGCGCCGCGCAGGCTCAACGTCTGCGCGACCAGGGGGTTGCCGACCGCATCATCGTCGCCACCCAGGCGATCGAGGCGGGCGTGGACATTTCCTCGAAAACTCTGTTCACCGAACTCGCTCCTTGGGCCTCCCTCGTCCAGCGCTTTGGCCGTTGCAACCGCTACGGTGAACACAACAGGGATGGTGCCCGCATCTTCTGGGTGGACATCGAAAGCGGCAAGGATCTGATGCTCCCCTATGACACCGATGCCTTGGCTAATGCTCGCAACAAACTCACAGGCCTCACCAGCGCCTCGCCGCAGAACTTGCCGGCCACAGACGAGGCGCGGCCGTTGACTGCGGTCCTGCGCCGCAAGGATCTGCTTGACCTTTTTAACACCGATCCGGATTTGTCCGGTTTCGATGTGGACATTTCCGATTACATCCGCGACAGCGACACGCCTGGTGTGCAGGTGTTCTGGCGCGATTTCGAGGATGATCCCAACACTCCAAAACCTCAGGGCAGCCCTGACCGCCGAGAGTTGTGCCCGGTCTCCATCGGGCAGGCAAAAGACCTCGCCAAACGCAAGGATGTCACGCTCTGGCAATGGGATTCGCTCGACGATCGATGGGTAAAGCTGGATCGTGCGCCCCGACCTGGCATGACACTGCTGGCTCGCGCGTCCGACGGCGGTTATGGCACCGTCATCGGCTTTGATGCCAGCCTCCGTAAACCCGCCGTACCGACTCTCGCCATCGGAACACCACCTCCCGAGAACGCCTACGGCGAAGACTGGCGTTCACATCAAAACAAGCCGGTGGGACTCGCTCCTCACCTTGCTCATGCAGCTGATCATGCCGGCAAGCTGTGCGATGCCGTTGAAGAAATTGCGCATCGCGCAATCGTCGTGCGCGCTGACCGCTGGCACGATCTAGGCAAGGCGCATGAGGTTTTCGATGCCACCATGCATGCGTGTGACAAAGCTCCTGCGGGCTTTCTTGCCAAATCGCCCTGCACTGGTCGGCACAAGAGGAAGTTTTTCCGTCACGAACTCGCTTCCATGCTCGGGTGGCTGGCCCAGCACAACGGCGAACCCGACGCCGATCTGATCGCCTACCTGATCGCGGCCCACCACGGCAAGGTTCGCATGAGCCTGCGCGCGATGCCTACCGAAGAAGCGGACGAGCACGTCAAACGCTTCGCCCGCGGCGTGTGGGAAGGTGACGTCCTACCGGCCCTGGATTTTGACGGCGAACACAGCGCTGAAACCACCCTGAAGCTCGCCCTGATGGAAATCGGCGAAGGCGAGCAAGGGCCCTCGTGGACCGAGCGCGTCCTGAAACTGCTCGATCAATACGGTCCCTTCCAACTGGCCTGGCTGGAAACCCTGGTGCGCTTGGCCGACTGGCGCGCATCCAGAGCGGAACAGCAAGGAGATGATGCCCATGAATGAGGTCGTCCTCGCTGGTTGCACGCCGACTCCGCTAGCGAATTATCTGAAGGCGTTGGGGGTGCTGCGTCTGTTGTCGACGAAGTACCCCAATACTCGCGGCTTCTGGCGTGGTGACCAATTCGTTCTTCGTACGACACTCGACCGTGAAGGTATCGAACACTTTTTTCTGAGCGACTACGTGCCCACCCCCATCATGGCGCCGTGGAATAGCGGCAGCGGGTTCTATTACCAAGAGCGAAAATCCAAAGAGAAAGACCCAGCGACGGGTAAAAAAAGGAAGCTTGGCATTTTCGATCAGGAAACTGCAGCCACCAAGGTGGTGGCTGCCATGCTCAGCAGCACGAGCGCAAGGCTTGATGCCTACAGGCAGGTGCTCAACTCCATCAAAAGCGTGGTGCAGCAAGCAGGCTTTGTAACAGCGCCGGATAGCGGCAAGCAGAAAGACGACTTCATCCTTTCGTTACGTGCCACGCTATCCGACGAATGTGTTCAAGCGATAGATGCTGGTCTTGTCGTTAGCAGAGAGAGAACCCAGTACCCGCCCTTGCTCGGTTCCGGCTGGAATGATGGCAACCTAGATTTCACCAGCAACTTCATGCAACGACTTTTGGACGTGTTGGGTACGACTGATAGCTCGTTGCCTGAACCGTCTTTGGACTGGCTGCGTGCGAGCCTCATCGGAACAACTGCACCAAATTTGACCAAAAACAACATTGGACAGTTTTCCCCCGGTCAAGCTGGCGGACCCAACGGTGGCAACGGCTTTGAGGCGGACGCTGCCATCAATCCGTGGGACTTCGTATTGATGATTGAAGGTGCCCTCACCTTCGCGGCCGCTGCGGTACGCCGTAACGCCGAGGATCCTGAAGGCGTTTTGAGCTACCCGTTCACCGTACGCGCTGTGGGGGCTGGTTCCGGGAGCTTGGGTGAAGGTGATGCAGCCAGCGCACGCGGCGAATTGTGGATGCCGCTTTGGTCGCAACCCGCTACTTATGGAGAGATACGCGCCTTGATGGCCGAAGGCCGGGTTGCATTGGGCAAAAAACCGGCACGCGATGCGCTCGATTTTGTCCGTGCGGTGCAGCACCTGGGTGGCTACCGAGGGATCAGCAGTTTCCAGCGCTTCGGCATCTTGATGCGCTCGGGGAAAGCCTATCTGGCAACACCGTTGTCGCGCGCCGAAGTCAGCGACGAGCCGAAATCGCGCTGGCTGGATGATCTTGATCGAAATCATTGGCTCGAACGTTTTCGCCAATTTGCTCGCGGTGACAATGGTTCCAACCGCTTTTTGATGCTACGCAGGCGTCTGGAAGACAGATTGTTCGCATTCTCAGGCCGGGAGCCGAGTAAGGCGGAAGTGCAGTCGCTGTTGGCATTGCTGGGCGAAATTCAATCGGCTTTGTCGAGCAGTCGGAAGGCACGCGAAAGTGTTAGGCCCATTCCAAGACTTTCCGAACAATGGGTATTGGCGGCGGATGACGGTACATCTGGCTTCCGCATCGCCAAGGCGTTAGCCGGCTTGCATGGCTTGGCTGGTGAACCAATGCCATTACGCGCCCAACTTTTCCCCATAGACGAGAAGTACGACAAGTGGATGACGCCGGATGCGAAAGAAAAGGTACGCATCTATGTTGGCCAGAAAGGCCGGCTGGTGGACACCATGCGGGCCTTGCTTGAGCACCGATTATGGCTCGCGGAAAAGCTGGCGATGCAGGACAAGCCGCTCGAGAGCCCGGCAGGCGCGACGCTGGAAGACCTCAACGCCCTCCTGCGCGACGACCGCATGGACGAGCGCATTGCCGCGCTGTTGCCCGGCTTGAGCCTGTGCGACATCCCGGAAGATGCCGACAAGCGCGCTGGCGAAGGCGCCGTGCCGGCGGCCTTCGGTTTGATGAAACTGGCGCTGGCACCCTACAGGGTCTTGCGCAGCCTGGATCGTCTTGGCGTGGGCGATCACCTGCCTGTGCCTGCGGGCATGCTGGCGCAACTTGCATCGGGCAATCGCGAAAACCGGGCCGTGAAAACAGCATGGCGACGGTTGCGCAATTCCGGATTGGCGCCTGTCTTTTCGCATCCAGACACATTGCCAACCCTTGACGCCGCGATCGCAGCGCGGGCCGCCGCCGCATTGTTGATCCCGCTCCGTTTTGGAGCCGTCGGCCGACTTGCCAGCAGTCTGCTGGATGAATCCGAAATGATGTCTGAAATCGAATCCGCCTGATATCAAACCCGCAAGGAGAAATCATGAGCCTCATTTTTTCCGCTCTCGCCGATGCGCCTCGCCTGTTGCTGCGCGCCAAACTCAAACCGTTGCAAGGCACGCGCTTTCAGCCCACCGGCTTTCCCGAAATCGGCGCCGCACTCTACGAGGGCCCTGACGGCACACCGACACTGTTGGTTGAGTCCGCACAGAGCATGGCCAACCGCATGGAAGCCGTGTGCTGGGACAAGACCGCCGATGACTGGGTGGAGCCGCTCAAGGGCCTGTCCGTCATCAAGGTCAACGACAAGGATGGCAAGCCGCTCACCAATTCGGTGCTGGAAGCGCACCGGATTAATTCACCCTACATCTTGGAAGGCCAGGATAAGAAAATTTTCAACAGGCTGAAGAATGAGCTGGCAGACATGGAAGAAGGTCTGGTGGACTTGCGCAAGCTTGCTGGAATCCTGCTCGCGCTCGACGCAAATGCTCTGCTGCATGGCGTATTCCTGGCCAAGAAGGAACTGGCGGGAGGCCGCCTTCGTTTGCCCAGAGCACTATCGGCTTTCATCGAAGCCACCAACAGCAAGCTTGCTTCGAGCGGAGGCGTAAAGAACGATTCAGTCAACCCATCTGGTGATACCTCCAAGGGTTTTGGCAATGTGCCCTTCGCCCGCGACGAATTCGTTTCACCCGAGATCTACGCCTATTTCAACCTCGACCTCGCGCAACTACGCGGCTATGGCTTTTCGCAAGCCGTTTACGATCTTCTGGTAGCAATTGCGCTCTACAAGATTTGCGCATTTCTGGAACATGGTCTGCGCCTGCGCACGGCCTGCGATCTGGAATGCGATGGCATCGAGGTGCAGCGCCCACAAGGTTTCGAGTTGCCCACCCTCGACGGGCTGAAGCAGGCGCTTCCAAGCCTCATCGGCAAAGCCAAGGCCGATGCAGGATTCGAGGTCACGACCGTGACGTACAGCAGCGGCAAAGTGAAAAAAGGCAAGGTGGAAAAAGCCGATACCGGCACAGATGCCGACGACGGCGATAACGGTGAGGATTGAGCCATGCTTGCACTGTCCTTCACCTTTCCTGCCGGCCGCTATCACGCAACACCTTGGGACAGGCATGTCAACGAAGGCGCGGTCTCCTGGCCGCCCGAGCCGTGGCGGATTCTGCGTGGTCTGATTTTTACCTGGCACCACAAGGTCAAACACACTGGCAAGCACAGTGAATCCACGTTGACCGGTTTGATCGAATCGCTGACACGGGAACTACCTCAATACAGCCTTCCTGCAGCGAGTCATAGCCATACACGCCACTACATGCCGCAATTCGCCACCGGCGACACGAAGC
The DNA here is from genome assembly GCA_021325195.1 of Gammaproteobacteria bacterium. Classification (GTDB taxonomy): domain Bacteria; phylum Pseudomonadota; class Gammaproteobacteria; order Xanthomonadales; family Rhodanobacteraceae; genus 66-474. Next base: position 21,264 of record JAJPHQ010000083.1, read on the forward strand.
TGGTCTTCGATGCATTCACGGCCGTAAAGCGGAACGATCCATTGACAGTGATCTGGCCGAATTTGGAGCTGCCTGACGAACAGCGTCAATTGCTGGACGACCTTTTATCCGTAATGGGCTATCTCGGCCGCGCCGAATCCTGGGTGGAGGCCAAGCGCATCGCCGAAGCGCCAGAACCCAACTGTAAACCGGGCACGCAGTCCCTGAACGTGGAAACCGGTGAGCTCAAGGGGGAGATCATCACTCTCTACGCATCTTTGTCGTCGAACGAATACCAATCCTTGCGCATGCGCTTTCTTGCCGACAAGAAGGCCGCACAAAAACTGGACGCCACCCTGCCGGACAATTTACTGGATGCACTCGGCACGACCACGGCCGACTTGCGCAAGCAAGGCTGGAACCAGCCGCCAGCGGCACGAAAAGTGAGTTACCTGCGCCCTGTCGGTGCACTGCGACCTCGCTATGCGGTTCCCAAAACCGAGGTGCCCGCCGCCACTGCGGCCAGCTTCATCGTGATCGGCAAGCCACTGCCTCGAGTGGAGGATGCCTTGCGCGTGGGCGAGATGATGCGCGCGGCGGTCATGAGCAGGGCCAAGCGCATCCTCGGCGAAGATCGCATCCCGCCCATCTTTTCCGGCCACGCTCTACCCGCCGGAAATCGGCATCGCCATGCTTTCTATCTGCCGTGGGACAGTAATGCCGACGGCCATATCGACCGCATCCTGTTGCATGTCCCGGACGGCATGAATGCCGAACAACAAGGGATCGTGGAACAGGTCAAGAAGCTCTGGAACCGCAATGGCAGCGAGTGGCGGCTGGTGCTGGAAAACATCGGCAATATCGGCATCGCGAATGCCTTGATCCGGCCGAGTACCATCTGGGAATCGGTCACCCCCTATCTGCATCCTTGGCACGTCAAGAAAAATTTCGGCATTGAAGATCAACTGCGCCGCGAATGCCGTGAACGCGGCCTGCCCGAACCCGTACTACTCGAATCGTTCGATGAGGTGAGCGTAAGCAACGGGCGCAAGCGCCGCCCGATCCATTTTCAACGTTTCCGCGCGCGCCGTGGTCTCACTCAGCCCGATCGCCTCGGCAGTTTCTGGCGCCTGACTTTCCCGGAACCGATCGCCGGCCCGCTGGCATTCGGCTTTGCCTGTCATTTCGGACTCGGCTTGTTCGTCCCCGTTGAATGACGAATGGCCTGGGATGGGCATGCATCCGCGTGTGTGGACATCGTGCGGCACTGTTCGCGCGTGCCGCACCATTGCGCCGATGCCTATGCTCCGCCCTCGCGTTTCCGCAGCGCCCCGATTTCCGCGAGCAGCGCGCCCAGCGGCAGCGCCTCCATGCGCTTGTGCAGCGATAGCGTGCATCGCCCGGATGCACCACGTACAAACGCTGCAATCGCAAATCGGCGAACGCCACTTGCATGGACTTGGTGAGCGTCGGCGCGTCGCGGTATTTGATCTCCACTCCCAGACGGCGGCCGTTGACCTGCAGCAGCTGGTCCAGCTCCGCGTGGCCCTGCGTGGCCCAGTAGTGGGCGTTGCGTTCGCCGGCAAGCAGGAGAATCTGTTCCAGTGCGAAACCCTTCCACGATGCGTCGAGCTTGGGGTGGCCCCTCCTCCGTCCGGCTTGATCTGCGCTTTTTGCTGCGCACACGGATCTGGGCGGCTATCCTTGGACTCTTCCCGTTGCCACGATGCCTCACCTCCCATGTCCAAGCGCGGAAAGAAATCCTCCCAGCCGCCTTCCGGGCATTCAAGCAATGAATTGGCCGGTGTCTCCCCGCACACGCTGAGGGTATTGAAAACGGCGCTCGTCAACCTCGGCAAGGCCCCCGGAAGTGCATCCCTGTTGGATGACGGCCCGGGAGACTCATCGCTCGATCGCGCGCAGGATCTGATCTACCAGGCATGGGAAATCCCCAATCCAGCCAAGCGGATTTCGCTGGCGAAACGCGCGCTCGACCTCTGTCCCGACTGCGCGGATGCGCATATGCTGTTGGCGGAAGAGCAGGCGCGGAACATCGAGGAGTCCATCGAACTGTTGCAGCGTGCGGTCGAAGCCGGTGAACGCGCGCTGGGCCCGGAGCGCTTCGAGCACGATGCCGGCCACTTCTGGGGTCTGCTCGAGACGCGCCCCTACATGCGCGCCCGGTTCGCGCTCGCCACGGCACTGTGGGATTTCGGCGAGCGCTCCGTCGCGATCGGGCACGCCAAGGATTTGCTGCGCCTCAATCCCAACGACAACCAGGGCATACGCAGTTCGCTCATGACCTGGCTGCTGCTGGATCATCGTCTTCCGGAAGCCCGCGCGCTCTGGAAGCAATACGAAAAGGACGCCTCCGCGGATTGGTTGTGGTCGCTCGCGCTGATGGATTTCATTGAGCATGGCGGCGAAAGTGCCAAAGCCCATGCCGGACTCGACAGGGCCATGGACGCCAATCCGCATCTTGCGCCTCTGCTACTGGGCCGCGAGTCCTTGCCCGCGCATCCACCGGATTTCGTCGGAAGAGGCGATCGCGACGAGGCGGTCGCTTATGTCTTCAACAATCTGGATCTCTGGCAGCAGACCGACGGCGCATTGCGATGGTTGAGCCGCAGTCTGCCGACGCAGGCGACGTTACAGACGAGCTGATCTCGCCGCCCCCTGTCCCGGGCCACGCCTTGATATCGCCATCCGGCTTTAGGCATCGCGTCACACTGCTGCACCGATGCCGAGTCTCTTTCCGGCGGCGTATGCCGTTCAACGCGTCACATCCTGCGGCGTGACATCTTGCATCCCTGCGCCGGCGAGAGGTACAACCCGGTCATCGAATGTCTTCAGGGGGCTTCGATGGAACCGCGACAAGGGGATCTGGAACTGCCGTTTCCGGAGCTCGGCGGCGATCAGCCGCTGATTCCGCTGCGGATGTTGAACGAGCAGGTTTACTGCCCTCGCCTCGCCTATCTCGAGTGGGTGCAGGGCGAATGGGCGGATTCCGCCGACACGATCGACGGCCGTTATCGCCATCGGCGCGTGGACAAACCCTCCGGCGATCTGCCCGACGCCGACACGGCCGCCGAGGAGCGCATCGAGATCCATGCGCGCTCGGTCACGCTTTCCTCCAACAAGCTCGGCCTGATCGGAAAGCTGGACCTGATCGAGGGCGAAGGCGATGTCGTCACGCCGGTTGACTATAAGCGCGGAAAGCGCCCGCATATCGCGCGAGGCGTCTACGATCCCGAACGCGTGCAACTGTGTGCACAGGGGCTGCTGTTGCGCGAACACGGCTACGTGTGCAATGAAGGCGCGATCTATTACGTCGAAAGCCGCGAACGGGTCAGTGTGCCTTTCGACGACGAGCTGCTGTCGCTCACGCGCAACGCCATTGCCGAACTGCGCGCGATGGCCGCGGGCGGGCAGATTCCGCCGCCGCTGGTGGACAGCCCGAAGTGTCCGCGCTGTTCGCTGGTGACGATCTGCCTGCCGGACGAAGTGCAGTTCCTGCATCACCCTGACCTGTCGCCGCGTCCCTTGGCGGTGCCGACGCACGAGGCCTTGCCGCTGTACATCCAGCAATACAACGCCAAGCTCACGAAGAAAGGTGAAACGCTGGAAGTAAGCAAGGACGAGCAGGTGATCGCGACCGCGCGTCTGCGCGAAGTCTCACAAGTGGTGATCCAGGGCAGCGTGTACGTCACCACACCCTGCCTGCAGGAACTGATGCGCCGCGACATTCCGGTCACCTGGCACAGCTACGGCGGCTTCTTCTTTGGACACACCCTGGGCAACGGCCACAAGAATGTCGAACTGCGTACCGCGCAGTACCGCGCCAGTTTCGACGAGAAGCGCTGCCTTCGACTGGCGCGCGGTTTCGTTGCCGCCAAGATCGCCAACTGCCGCACACAGTTGCGTCGCAACTGGAAACCGGAAGAAAAACCCGAGCAATTGCTGGCTGATCTGAAGCGCGTGCAACAGCAGGCCTTGCGCGCACACGATCTCGAAACCCTGCTCGGCATCGAAGGCAACGCCGCGGCGTTGTATTTCGGGCATTTTCGCAACGCGCTGAAACCGGCGGCGCCGGAAGACGAACCCGTGCTCGCATTCGACTTCACGAGGCGCAATCGCCGCCCGCCCACCGATCCGGTCAATGCGATGCTGTCCTTCGCCTACACCATGCTGGTACGCACCCTCACCGTGGCGCTGCAATCGGTGGGCTTCGACCCGTTCCGCGGTTTCTATCACCAGCCGCGCTACGGGCGGCCCGCGCTGGCGCTGGACATGATGGAACCGTTCCGGCCGCTGCTGGCCGACTCCGTGGTGATCCAGGTGATCAACAATGGGGAAATCCATCCCAGCGATTTCATCAGCGCTGCCGGCAGCGTCAATCTGACATCCGATGGGCGCAAACGTTTCATCGCGGCATTCGAACGGCGGCTGTCGCATGAAATCACCCATCCCCTGTTCGGCTATCGCTTGAGCTACCGCCGCCTGCTGGAATTGCAGGCGCGCCTGCTGGGGCGCTTCCTGCTGGGTGAGCTCGACGACTATCCCAACTTCACCACCCGCTGAGCGCATCGCAAGGGGTGAGACAGCGATGGACGAACATCTGTACCTGGTGACCTACGACATCCGCGACGACAAGCGCTGGCGCCGGGTGTTCAACCTGATGAAAGGTTTCGGCGAATGGCTGCAACTGTCGGTGTTCCAGTGCCGGTTGAGCCGCCGCCGTCATGCGGAGATGATCCAGTTGCTCGACGGCGTCATCAACAGTCGCGTCGATGCGTTGCTTGTCATCGATCTGGGCCCCGCCGACAAGGTCAAGCCGCGCGTGGTCAGCCTCGGCGACAAGTTCGAACCCGCAGCCCGGGAGCCCATCATCGTATGACACCGGTTTCCCGGCTCGATCGATTGCGCCATACTGGCCGCACCGGCGCGAGCGGTGAGGTGGTGGCCGGGTTCCCGGGCAGCGCTCGCGAGGCAAAGCTCCTTGACAATCCGGATGTTGCATCACCAAGTGCTCGCCATTGGTCAGTTTCCGCGCAGTTTGCTCGCAACGATCCTTCTACCTCTCGCAAGCTCGGTACCAAACCATTGCGAGACAAGGCGATCCGCGAGTACTGTTTCCGCAGCGAATTCGCTGCGGCCTCATTGAAGCCGCTGTCAGCAGATCGGCCGCTCGCCAGTAGGCTTCCGTTTCCGCAGCGAATTCGCTGCGGCCTCATTGAAGCTGGGTGAACGGTGCGCCGGTCGATCTGGACGACGCGGTTTCCGCAGCGAATTCGCTGCGGCCTCATTGAAGCTCAGGGCGCGTGGTCATCAACAGTCACTTATTACCCGGTTTCCGCAGCGAATTCGCTGCGGCCTCATTGAAGCTCAAGGACGCGTTGATGCTGAAGAATGGATATGTCGTTTCCGCAGCGAATTCGCTGCGGCCTCATTGAAGCGTCAGTTGGATGATCATGCGCTCACCCCCAACAGCTGTTTCCGCAGCGAATTCGCTGCGGCCTCATTGAAGCTACATAATTGGTGGTGTCGAAGGTCGGATCGATCCTGTGTTTCCGCAGCGAATTCGCTGCGGCCTCATTGAAGCTGGGACCGCTACCGAGCACTTTTGATTCGGCAAACGGTTTCCGCAGCGAATTCGCTGCGGCCTCATTGAAGCATCGCACGGTCGTTGAATTTCGTCATGGCTGCGTCAGTTTCCGCAGCGAATTCGCTGCGGCCTCATTGAAGCCGCGCTGGCGTACCGTGCCGCCCGCATTACCGCGCAGGTTTCCGCAGCGAATTCGCTGCGGCCTCATTGAAGCTGCGCCCGCGAATGATCCCTACGCTGCGGC
>JAJPHQ010000111.1 GCA_021325195.1 Gammaproteobacteria bacterium
CATCTATCCCACCCTCACGATGCTGGAAGACCTGGGCTACGTCGCGGCGGAAAGCGAGGAAGGCGGCCGCAAGCGTTACGCGATCACGGATGCCGGCCGCACATTCCTGGACGAGAACCGCGACGCGGTCGAAGCCGTCACCGAGCGCACCGAACGCAACGCGCGGATGGCCGCGAAACTCGCGGCACCCATGGCGATCCGCAAGGCCATGCACGAGCTGAAACACGCATTGCTGATGCGCAGCATGAAATGGGACAAGGCCGAAGCCGAACGCGTGGTCGCCATCCTCGAACGCGCGGCACGCGAGATCGCCGCCGGCAACAGGCACGAATGAAGCCACGGTGTCAAGGCCGCGCTGCCCATCGCGGGCGGGCGGCTGTGTCCGGGTGGCCCCGAAACACGGCTGAGCATGATGGACTGCGTCCCCCAACCTTGCCGGGGCCAGTCCCGGTTCAGCCCGTGGTCGCGGTTTCGGTCGGAACCGTGGACCGCGCAGCGGGCTGTGCCTGCTTGCGCGCGGCCATCCGATGCGACACCAGGCGCATGCCGGTGAACAGCACCGTGGCGGTCACCAGCCAGAACACCAGTTGCATCCCGGCCGGCCGGGCCTCGTAACCCACCAGCACGTGCAACGCCTGACCGACCAGCGAGCCGTTGCCGAGCAACCACGAGGTATTCCAGAGCTGGTTGCCCCACGCTGGCAGCCAGTTGGCCTGGATCAGGAAGCCCGCCGCGGTCGAGGCAAGGCCGGCCGCGAGCAGCACCAGCATCCAGTTGGTGGCGGTGAAGAAATGGCGGATCGGAATCCGCAGAAGGCCGAAATAGAGCGCGAAGCCCACCGCGACGCCGCCCGCGAGTCCCAGCGGCACGCCGGCCACGAGGCCCAGCCGCCCGGCGCCGCTCGCCGCCATCCCGTACAGGAACAGCACGATCTCGGAACCTTCGCGCAGTACCGCCAGCGCGACCACTGCCAGCAGCATGGCCACCGAACTCGACCCGGCCTTGACCGAATCGGTGACCTGCTGCATGTGCCTGACCATTTCCTTGCCGTGGCTGGACATCCAGGTCACGTGCCAGCCGATCATCACCACCGCTGCCAGCAGCACGCTGGCGTTGAACAGTTCCTGGCCCGAGCCTCCGACGGCCTCCTCGATCGCACCCGCGAAGATCGCGACCACGATCGCGCCGATCACGCCCAGCGCGATCCCGCCGCCGATGAAGGTGCCGCGCCTGGCCACACCACGCGTGGCGGCGGCGACCACGGTCACGATCAGGGCCGCTTCCAGGACCTCACGAAACACCAGCAGCGCTACACCCAGCATGTGCATTCACTCCACGACCAGGACGCCCTGACCGGTGTCCTGGTGAAAATCATCGAAGAATTTGTATTTGCCGGGCTTCAGCGGACCGATGAATACCGTGATGGAATTGCCCGGCAGCACGATCTTCTCGCGGTTGAAGTCGTTGCTTTCGAATTCCGATGGCGTGCTGTCCCGATTGGTCACGCGCACCTTGAACTTGGTATTGGCCGGCACCTTCAGGATGGCCGGTTCGAAACGGTGGTTCCGGATCGTCAAGTCGAACTCGGGTATGCCGGCCGCGGCTGCAGCAAAAGGCAACGCGGCAACCAGCAGGGCAAGCAGCAGGATCTTCGTCCCGCGCGCGGGGGAAAAGCGGAATTTCATGATCATCACTTCACGGGGTTCATGGGACGGCGATGAAACAACGTCATTTCCCTTCCGCGGGGGCGTAACGGAGGTTGTCCAGCAGCGGTGTCGTGGGACGCTGGATGTGCAGGAACGTATCGCCCGCCATGGCGTGACAGGCGGTGCACGCCGCCGACAACTGGTCGTAAGACCGTTCGAACGCCGCCTTGTCGCGCTTCTCGAGCGCCTCCTGCACGCCGCGGATGGCCGGATTCATGATCGACGGCATCACTTCCGAAAGCTTCTGCGGTTGCAGCTCGGGGGCGTTGCCGTTGGTTTTTTCGATGCCTCGCAGCGCCTCGCCCAGTTCACCGACCATGTAGTAGGCGAGGTTCCAGTTGCCGGCCTCGCCCGCCCACCACAGTCGATCGTGGCGAATCTGCAGTTCCAGCATCTGGTGGCCGAGTTCCGGTGGCGGCAGGCGCTGTTCCAGCGCGTCCAACCTGGCTTTCAAGGCCGCGACTTCCGCGGCAAGATCGCCGGAAGATGGGCGGGCCTTGCCGGCGCCGGCTGCCGCGGAAACCGCCGCAGCGATGCAGACCATGGCGGCCAAGACGGTCACGCGAAGGAACGGGTTGCTCAGCATGCCGGCCTCGCTGCGGCGTCGGCGGCTGCCGGCAATCGCCCAACCGGTTGATGGCGCATCACGAAAAACCTCGCAAGATCCGTCAGGGCTTGATACGGGCTTTAATGCTAATCGTTCTCATTTGTGTACGCAACCGGCCCCGAAGCCCGCGTCACGCCATGGACCGGCCAGCGCTTTCCGGACAAGGCATCCGCCGGTGGCCGGCGCGCAGCCCGGTATCATGATCGTTCGGCTCATTTCAAGGAGACGGCGTGGAAGCGAGCATCCTGATCGAACGGCGCGGCCCGGTCGCGTGGCTCACCCTGAACCGCCCGCACCTGCACAACGCCTTCGACGACGCACTGGTCGCTGAACTGACCACCGCGCTGCGCGCGGCCGAGCGGGATTCCACGGTCCGCGCCGTGGTGCTGACGGGTGCGGGCGCGTCGTTTTCGGCCGGCGCCGACCTCAACTGGATGCGCGGGATGGCGAAAGCGAGCGAAGCGGAAAACCGCGCCGATTCGCTGCGGCTCGCCGAATTGCTGCGTACCCTCGATTTTTTTCCGAAACCGGCCATTGCCCGCGTCAACGGATCGGCTTACGGCGGCGGTGTGGGCCTGATCGCTGCCTGTGATATTGCGATCGGCGCCGAAGGCGCGAAATTCGCGCTGAGCGAGGTCAAGCTGGGCCTGGTCCCGGCGGTGATCTCGCCGTACGTGACTGCCGCTATCGGTGCACGCCATGCGCGACGGTTGTTCATCAGCGGCGAGGTGTTCGATGCCATGGAAGCTGCGCGCATCGGGCTGCTGCACCAATGCGTGTCCGCGGCGCAACTGGACGATGCAGTCGATCGCACTCTGCATTTTCTGGCGAAAGGCGGCCCCACCGCGCAGCGCGAAGCCAAGCAGCTCGCCCTGCGTATAACCGGCCTCACGCCCGAAAACGCCATGCGCCTGGACGCCGAAAATGCCGCGCTGATCGCCCGATTGCGTGTCTCGGAAGAAGGCCAGCAGGGCCTGTCCGCCTTCCTGGAAAAGCACGCACCACCCTGGGCCAAGGAGTGAAGCAATGCTCGACCACATCGGTTTTCCCGTTTCCAATTTCCTGCATAGCAAAAGATTCTACGAAGCGGCGCTCGAGCCACTGGGCATCGGCATCGTGATGGAAGTAACCGCCGAACAGACCGGGGGCACCTCGCACGCCGGTTTCGGCGACAACGGCAAGCCGTACTTCTGGATCGGCGACGGCGAGGGCATGCTGCGCGGCCGCTTCCACATTGCGTTTGCCGCGAAAACGCGCGCCGACGTGGACGCGTTCCACCATGCCGCGCTCGCAGCCGGCGGCCGCGACAACGGCAGACCGGGGCTGCGGCCGCACTATCACGAACACTACTACGCCGCGTTCGTGCTGGACCCGGACGGCCATAATATCGAAGCGGTCTGCCACACGCCGGAAAATATCTGATGTTCGACACGATCCTGATCGCCAATCGCGGCGAGATCGCCTGCCGGGTGATCCGCACCTGCCGCCGGCTGGGAATCCGCAGCGTGGCCGTGTTTTCGGAAGCGGACGCGAACGCGAAACACGTACGCATGGCCGATGCGGCCTGGCCGATCGGCGGTCCGCGTCCGGCCGAATCGTATCTGCGCAGCGACGCGATCATCGCAGCCGCGAAAGAAGCCGGCGCACAGGCGATCCATCCGGGCTACGGATTCCTTTCCGAGAATGCCGATTTCGCGCGCGCCTGCCTCGAGGCCGGCCTCGTGTTCATCGGTCCGCAGCCGGAGAGCATCGAGGCCATGGGTTCCAAGGCCGCGGCGAAAACGCTGATGGCCAGGCACGGCGTGCCGCTGGTGCCGGGCTACCACGGCGACAACCAGGACGGTGCGTTTCTGGCGCAACAGGCGCGCGAAATCGGCTATCCGCTGATCCTCAAGCCCGCTGCGGGCGGCGGCGGCAAGGGCATGCACATCGTGCGCAGCGACGCGGAGTTCTCCGAAACGCTGGCACGCGCGCAACGCGAGGCGCAGTCGGCGTTCGGCGATGCGCGGATGATTCTCGAGCGCTACCTGGAACACCCGCGCCACATCGAGTTCCAGGTATTCGGTGACAGCCGCGGCAACGTGATCCATCTGGACGAACGCGAGTGCTCGGCACAGCGCCGCTACCAGAAGGTGCTGGAGGAGACGCCCTCACCCTTCCTCACGCCCGAACGGCGCGAGGCGATGGGCGCAGCCGCCGTCGCGGCGGCCAGGGCCGTGAACTACGTGGGTGCTGGCACGGTGGAATTCATCGTCGGCCCGGAAGGCGATTTTCATTTCATGGAGATGAACACCCGGCTGCAGGTCGAGCATCCGGTCACCGAAATGACCCACGGTATCGACCTGGTCGAATGGCAGTTGCGCATCGCCGCCGGGGAACCGTTGCCGCTGACGCAGGACCAGGTGCGTTCGCACGGGCACGCGATCGAGGTGCGCCTGTATGCCGAGGATCCCGAACACGGCTTCCTGCCCGGCTCCGGCAGGCTGCGGAGACTGCATCTGCCCGAACCGTCCCGGCACGTGCGCGTCGACGGCGGTGTGGTCGAAGGCGATACCGTGACGATCTTCTACGATCCGATGATCGCCAAGCTGATCGTGTGGGATGCGGATCGTCCGCAGGCGTTGCAGCGCCTGCGTGATGCGCTGGCCGATTGCGAAATCGCCGGTCCGAAGTCCAACATCGCCTTCCTGGAACGGCTTGGCCGCCATCCCGCCGTGGTGGAGGGCCGGATCGACACGGGCTATCTGGATCGGCACCTCGATCAATTCGTTGCCGGCGATGCCCGGCCCGCTGAACGCGCCCTGTTCGCCGCAGCGACCGCGGCCTTGTTGCACGACGAAAACCACGCCGCCGCCGACCCGGCTGATCCGCACTCGCCCTGGAACATCGCGGACGCCTGGCGCATCGGCCATCCCGGCAAACGCATCGTGGCCCTGTCATGGCGCGAGCAGCGCCACGAAGTCGAAGCCTGGGGCCATGGCGGCAGCTACCGCCTGCGGCACGGCGGGGCGGCATGCGAAATACGCGGTGCCCGCTTCGACGGCAAACACCTGAGCGCGCATTTCGACGACGAGGCGTCACGTTTCGCGGTGCGTGCCGACCACGTGCATGTGTTGCTGCACGATGAAGCCGGCGTGCGCTGGCACCTCGACCGCACGCAGGCTTTCGCGTGGGAATCCGGCGGCAGCGCCGGCAGCAACCGGGTGCTGGCGCCGATGCCGGGCCGGATCGTGCTGGTCAAGGCAAAGGCCGGCGATCCGGTACGGGAAGGTCAGGAGCTGCTGGTGATGGAAGCCATGAAAATGGAACTGGCCCTGAAGGCGCCGCGCGACGGCACGATCGAAAGCGTGCACGCCGCGCAGGGCGACTTCGTGGAGGCCGACAGCGTGTTGATTGCATTCTCCCCTGAACGCGGAGCTTGAGAAATCGCCGGTTCCGCATCCATTCTTCGCGCCGTTCCTGCACATCGAAAGGCCGTCCATGCCCGCACTTTCCGGCGACACGCCTTGACGGCGCGCCTGCGCAAACCCATTTCCCGTCCATGAGTGCCATCCCAGCCAGCGTCCGCATCGTCGAGGTTGCCCCGCGCGACGGCCTGCAGAACGAGAAGACGATCATTCCCGCAGCGGTCAAGATCGAATTGATCAACCGTCTCTCCGATTGCGGCCTGCAAACCATCGAGGCCACCAGCTTCGTGAGTCCACGGTGGATTCCGCAGCTCGCCGACGCCGAAGAGGTCTATGCCGGCTTCACCAGGAAGCCCGGCGTCGATTACCCCGCGCTGGTGCCGAACCTGCGGGGTTACGAGCGCGCGCATGCGGCTGGCGTGACCAGCATCGCGGTGTTCACCGCGGCCAGCGAGGCCTTCAACCGCCGGAACATCAACGCCACGATCGACGAATCGATCGAGCGTTTCCGTCCGGTGCTGGAGCGCGCGAAGGCCGACGGCGTGCCGGTGCGCGGTTACGTTTCCACCGTGCTGGGTTGTCCGTACCAGGGCGAAGTACCCCTCGCGGACGTGGTGCGGGTGGCCAAAAGGCTGTATGAACTGGGCTGCAGGGAAATTTCGCTGGGCGACACCATCGGCGTCGGCACGCCGCTGAAGGCGCGCGCCATGCTGAAGGCGGTGGCGCAGGAAGTGCCCATGGATGCTCTGGCCGTGCACTTCCACGACACCTATGATCAGGCGCTGGCGAACATCCTGGTCTGCCTCGAGGAAGGCGTGCAGGTGGTGGACAGCGCGGTGTCCGGCACCGGCGGCTGTCCGTACGCCCAGGGCGCGACCGGCAACGTGGCCAGCGAGGACGTTGCCTACATGCTGCAAGGCATGGGCATCGAGACCGGCGTCGATCTCGACAAGCTGATCGAAACCGGTCACTGGCTGGCGAAACAACTGGGCAAGCCCACCTCCAGCCGCGTGACCCGCGCCCGGATGGGCATTTGAATGTCCCGACCACACCGACGACATGACGACCCCCTTCCTGATCCGTCCCATCGAACCCCGCGACGATTCCGCCATCGCGGCGATCATTCGCGCGGTGATGCCGGAATTCGGCGCCGACGGCGAGGGCTTCGCCATCCACGATGCCGAAGTGGATGCGATGTACGCGGCGTACACGCGGCCGCGCTGTGCCTATTTCGTGGTCGAGATGGAGACCGGAACGCCTTCCGTGGCCGGGAGCCCCGGCGTGGTGGGCGGTGGCGGCGTGGCGCCGCTGGAACACGGTGATCCCGACGTGTGCGAACTGCGCAAGATGTATTTCCTGCCGCAGGCGCGGGGCATCGGCGCCGGCGGCGCGATGATGGTGCGCTGCCTCGATGCGGCGCGCGCGCTGGGTTTCAAGCGTTGCTATCTCGAAACCCTTACCGGCATGGACGCCGCGCAGGCGTTGTACCGCAAGCACGGCTTCACGCCGATCTGCGCGCCGATGGGCAACACCGGCCATCACGGTTGCGACCGCTGGTTCATCCGCGATCTGTAGCAGCACGGGCGTGCGATCTTCGCGCGCCTGCCGCGTGCGCGGCACGACCCTGCATTAGAATGGATCGTTTGATCTCGCGGAGAACGCCATGCAACTCGATCAGGTCAAGGCCATCGTCACCGGCGGCGCATCCGGGCTCGGCCACGCGGTGGCTGCACACCTCGTCGCACACGGCGGCAAGGTCGTGCTGTTCGACGTCGACGAGGAGAAAGGCCGGGCCGCTGCCGGGAAGCTGGGCGGTGCGTCCCGCTTTTGCAAGACCGACGTGACCAGCGAGGACGGCGTGGCCGGCGACGTGGCCGCCGCACGCGAGGCGATGAGCGGGCTCAACGTGGTGGTGAACTGCGCCGGCATCCTGGGTTCCGGCCGCGTGCTGGGCAAGGAAGGTCCGATGCCGCTGAAGACGTTCGCGACCACGGTGCTGGTCAACCTGGTGGGCAGCTTCAACGTGGCCAAGGCCGGCGCGGCACTGATGCAGGCCAACGAGCCCGGCGAAGACGGCGAGCGCGGGGTGATCGTCAACACCGCCTCGATCGCGGCGTACGAGGGCCAGATCGGCCAAGCCGCCTATTCGGCATCGAAGGGCGGCGTGATCGGCATGACGCTGCCGATGGCACGCGAATTCGCACGGATCGGCATCCGCGTGATGACCGTCGCGCCGGGCGTGTTCCACACACCGATGGTGGACGGCATGCCCGAGCAGGTCTATCAGTCGCTGTGCGCGCAGGTGCCCTACCCGTCGCGGCTCGGCAAACCGGAGGAATTCGCGGAAACCGTCGCCTTCATCCTGACCACGCGTTACCTGAACGGCAGCGTGATCCGGCTGGATGGCGCGATCAGGATGGCCCCGAAATGAGCGCAGGATGCGCTCATCCCGGACAGCACGGGGCCGTGCGCTGATCCCGGATCCGTTTTCACATTCCGAGATGCTGGATCATTTGCGCCATCCTGGCGTTCGCCCCGCGGGGCGCCTGCGGCGTTCATGCCGGCGTCCTGCCTCCACGGCCCCGTTTTCGCGGGAATGACGGACAAGAACATGAAAGCCTCCGACATCAAGAAGGGCAACGTGGTCGAATACGACGGTACCGTCTATCAGGTGCGCGACATCGAACGCAGCGCCCCCACCGCACGCGGCGGCAACGTCACCTTCCGCTTCACGCTGTACTCGATTCCGGGCGGTCGCAAGCTCGACCTGAGCCTGCGTGCCGAGGACGAACTGAAGGACATGGAACTGACGCGCCGTGCGGCCAATTATTCGTACCGGGACGGCGACGCTTTCGTGTTCCTGGACGCCGCGGACTACACGCCCTACACGCTGGGCCCCGACGTGATCGGCGACAGCGCGCCGTACATCGTCGAAGGCGTCGAGGGGTATTACGTGCAGTTGATCGACGACATCCCGGTCGCGCTGCAGGTGCCGACCAGTGTCGCATTGACCGTGGTGGACACCGCGCCGGAACTGAAAGGCGCTTCCGCCACCAAGCGCACCAAGCCGGCCAGACTCGATACCGGCATCGAGATCCAGGTGCCCGAATACATCACCCGGGGCGAAAGGGTCTGGGTGAACACGGTGACGGGGGAATTCGCCGGTCGAGCGTGAGGCGTTTGCGCGGGTCCGGGGGACGAGGCAGACTCACGAAGGCTGCGCGCCCCGGCTGGCTGCCTCGATCCACGAGCGCGTTTGCGCGATGCGGGGTGATGCATCGCACCTCAGGCAAGGGTGAGGCATGGATGCCGTGCGGAAACGGCACCAACGACGACTGTTCTCGCCAAGTAGCCCGCCCTCATCCACGGGCCCTTTCCCGTCGGGAGGAGTGGAAAAGGCGCGCCAGCCATTTCCGCGCCATCCTGCGCACGGACGCGTCCGCCGATCCGTCGGCGGCGATTTCACGCACATCGCACCATGCCAGTGCGTGCGACTCCTCGCTGACGACGAACCGCTCGTCCTCGCCCGCGCGCACCACGTAGCGCACATCGTAGTGCCAGTGCCCCGGTTCGCCCGGCCGGGCGGGGATCCGGTGCCGGTCGATGTCGAAGATGTCCGGTTCGATGTGCAAGCCGCGCAGGCCGGTTTCTTCCTCCGCCTCGCGCAGCGCGACCCGGCGCAGATCGGGATCGCCGTCGGCATGACCGCCGGGTTGCAGCCACAGCTTCAGTTTGCGGTGATGGGTCAGCAGCACGCGGCGGCCATCCGCGCTGACCAGCCACGCAGAGCCGGTGAAATGTCCCGGCGGGCACGTGCGTTCGAACGCGTCGGACCGCGCATGCAGGAAGGCCCGGAACGCGGCAACGATTGCGCCATCGCCCGTTGCTCCGGCGTAACGGTCGAGCGCTTCCGCAAGTCCGGCGCGCGGGTCCGGAGGCACCAGGGCATCGAGGGGTGGCATCGGGCGCTTGTCGCGAAGGAACGGGCCCAGTATGGTACGGTGCGCTCGCGTCTCGGCGTGAGCCCGCTTCGTTTCGAGGGGAAACGACGCGGATTGCACAGAACCGCCATGCGCGCCTGTCTTCGGTTCCCCCGCCGAAGCCGTGACGCGGTCGGGAGAAGACATGATTTTCTGGCGCATCAAGCCGCTCGAGCAGATCCTCGCCACCGCCGAGAAGAAATCGCTGAAACGCCAACTGGGACCGATCCAGCTCACCCTGCTGGGCATCGGCGCCGTCATTGGCACCGGCATCTTCGTGCTCACCGCGGAAGCCGCGCAGAAGGCCGGGCCCGCGATGATGCTGTCCTTCGTGATCGCCGCGATCGTCTGCGGCCTGGCCGCGCTGTCGTATGCGGAACTGGCGGCGATGGTGCCGGTTTCCGGCTCGGCCTACACCTATACCTACGGCGTGATGGGCGAGTTGATCGCCTGGATCGTCGGCTGGGCGCTGGTGCTGGAATACGCGATCGGCGCGACCGCGGTGTGCGTGGGCTGGGCGGGCTACGTCAACGGCCTGCTCAACAGCGGCGTGTTCGGCCTGGTGAAACCCGGCAGCTTGTCGATACCGGCCTGGTTGCAGACCGGGCCGTTCCTTGGTGGCGGTTTCAACCTGCTTGCATTCCTGATCGGCGCCGCCGTCACCTGGTTGCTGGTGATCGGAACCTCCAAGAGCGCGCGCGTGAACGCGGTGCTGGTGGCGATCAAGATCGTCGCACTGACTCTCTTCATCGTGCTCTCGTTGCCCGCGGTGAAGACGGCCAACCTGCATCCGTTCCTGCCCAACGGCTGGGGCAGCCCCACCGGCGGCGTCGGCGTGCTGGGCGCGGCGGCTTCGATCTTCTTCGCCTATGTCGGTTTCGATGCGGTTTCCACCGCCGCGGAAGAAACCAAGAATCCCAACCGCAACGTGCCGATCGGCCTGATCGGCGCGCTGGCCATCTGCACCATCTTCTATCTGCTGGTCGGCTACGGCGCGGCCGGTTCGATGGGCGCGCAGCCGATGCTGGACGCGAACGGCGTGGCGCTGGACCCGGGCACCCCGGCGATGGCGGCCGCCTGCCATGGCTCGCAGGCGCTGGTGTGCAGCAACGAACCGCTGGCGCACGTGATCCGCGTGCTCGGTTTCCCGCAGATCGGCAATTTGATCGCGCTGGCCGCGATCGTCGCCCTGCCCTCGGCGATCCTGATGATGATGTTCGGCCAGACGCGCATCTTCTTCACCATGGCGCGCGACGGCCTGCTGCCGGAGAAATTCTCCAGCGTGCACCCGCGCTTCTTCACGCCGCACGTGATCACCTACGTCACCGGCTTCGTGGTGTCGTTCTGCGCGGCGATCTTCCCGGTCGGCAAACTTGCCGACACGTCCAATGCCGGCACCCTGCTGGCGTTTGCGATGGTGTCGATCGGAGTGATGATCCTGCGCCGGCAGCAGCCGGATCGCCCGCGCCCGTTCCGCACCCCGTTCGTGTGGATCGTCTGCCCGCTGGCGGTGGCGGGCTGCATCCTGCTGTTCGTCAACCTGAGCGTCGTGGCCAAGGTGGTGTTCGCGCTGTGGGCGGCGATCGGTCTGATTCTCTACGGCCTGTACGGCTATCGCCGCAGCCAGCTTTCTCCGGATGGCATCGCGCGGGCGCTCGAGGACGTCGTCTGACGCACACACGCTCGCGCCGAGGCCCGCATGCTGCGACAACTGCTCGCACGAAAAGTCGATTTTCCCGATGAAAGCCACGGCGCGGGCCTGAAGCGCACGCTGGGGCCCGGCGCGCTCACCGCGCTGGGCATCGGCGCGGTGATCGGCAGCGGCATTTTCGTGGTGACCGGCCAGGCCGCCGCCATGCACGCCGGGCCTGCGGTAGTGCTGTCGTTCGTGCTGGCAGCGATCGCCTGCGGATTCACGGCGCTGTGCTATGCCGAGTTCGCCACGCTGATCCCGATGTCGGGCAGTTCGTATTCGTATGCCTACGCCACGCTCGGCGAACTTGCCGCGTGGTTCATCGGCTGGAACATGGTGCTGGAATACGGAGTATCGGCTTCGGCGGTCGCCGCAAGCTGGACCGGCTATTTCACCAGCCTGCTCGCGCATGTCGGCATCCATCTGCCGGCCGCGCTGACCAATGCGCCCGTCACTTTCGCCAACGGCGAGCTCGAGGCGACGGGCGCGCTGTTCAACCTGCCGGCGGTCGGCATCGTGCTGGCGCTGACGTGGCTGTGCTACGTCGGCATCCGCGAATCCAGCGGCGTCAACGTGGCGATGGTGATCCTGAAGGTCGCGCTGGTGATCCTGGTGATCGCCGCGGGCGTGCACTACGTCAACACCGATCTGTGGCACCCGTTCATCCCGGCGCAGCAGGGGCCGGAAAAATACGGCTGGGACGGCGTGCTGCGCGGCGCGGCGATGGTGTTCTTCGCCTACATCGGCTTCGAGACGACTTCCACCGTGGCGCAGGAAGCGAAGAATCCGCAGCGCGACCTGCCGATCGGCATGATCGGTTCGCTGGTGATCTGCACGATCCTGTACGTCGCCATGTCGGCGGTGATGGTCGGGCTGGTGTCCTACACCGACCTGGGCACCACCGATCCTGTCGTGACCGCGATCGCGGGACATCCGCAACTCAACTGGCTGCGCTGGATCGTGGAAGTGGGCGCCATGATCGGGCTGGCCTCCGTGGTGCTGTGCATGATCATTGCGCAGCCGCGCATCTTCATGATCATGGCCGGCGACGGCATGCTGCCGAAGGTGTTCACCCGGATCCACACCCGCTACCGCACGCCGCACATCAATACGGTGATCACGGGCCTGGGCATCGCCCTGCTGGCGGCGCTGCTGCCGCTGGACGTGCTCTCCGATTTCGTTTCGATGGGCACGCTGATCGCGTTTCTGGCGGTGTGCCTCGGTGTGCTGATCCTGCGCCGCACCGATCCCGACAAGCCGCGCACCTTCCGCGTGCCGTTTGCGCCGGTGATCTGCACGCTGGGCGTGCTGAGCTGCCTGGTGCTGCTGGCGCAAATGGCCTGGTACAACTGGACGCTGATGGGTCTGTGGACGGTGCTGGGCTTCGCGATTTACTTCGGCTATGGCTACCGCCACAGCCGCCTCCGGAAGACGGGTTCCGGCCCGCTCGCCGCGAGCCAAGCTCCGTACCCGTGAGTATGGCCCCTCATTCTCGAATCAACAAAAAACTAACATCGTAACTATTTGTTTGCAGAAGTAACCTTCAGGGTCGTCCCGATCTCATTGGCCCGGCCCCTCGCCCGCGTTATCATTCGCCTTCCGCGGGCTTCCCAATTGGCAGTGGACCCCGGAATCGTTGCCCGGGTACGGCAGGCGTAGTCAGCTCCTCCGCCTGTTGTATCCGGGCAATATCGTTTGCGAACCTCCTGCCCGCCTCGATCAACGCGGCCCGGAACATCCAGGTCGCCGGGGTTGCCAGGTTCGGCCCACGCGGTGGCCATCCGGACCACGCATTCACGCCACGAAGTGCGGCTCAGGCAAGCTCACGCCTTCGCGGAGTAGCCCGCGCACCAGCCCTTGGCATTCACTGCCTTGCCCGGATACAGCGAACACGGACCATAGGCCTGGCCAGGCTTGCCGGAATAGAAGCGGCAGTTGGAACAATCCTCGCCCGCCTTGTGCGGCGGCGGCGCCTTGCTGGCGTCTTCCGTGTAATGCAGCGCCTTGGCGGTCGGATCCGTGGCAGGGTCCAGATGTGGAAGGTCCGCGAAGGCGCGCCCGGGCAGCGCACCGAACAGCAGCGCGGCCGCACCGGCGCCACCCAGCCAGGCCAGCAGGCGCCTGCGCGTGAGGGAAGTTTTTTCGAGCATGATGATTTCCTCCTGGGAAACGGAACAGCGGAAAAGACATCGCACGCCATCCTACGCCGCTGCACCCCGGATGACACGCGCGCAGGGTTGCGACTACATGTACCATTCAGCGCGATGAACCGGCGCTCCTTCGCTCGCGCACACCTTTCCGATGCCTTGACGGCGCGCCTTGACGCCGCCGCCGCACAGATCACGCAGGTGGGTGCCGAGCTCGCGGCAAGAGGCTGGACGCCCGCAACCAGCAGCAATTTTTCGATGCGGCTGGATGCCGCGCACGCCGCCGTCACCATTTCTGGCCGCGACAAGGGCGCCTTGACCCGGAATGACGTGATGGTGGTCGATCTGGAGGGGAACGCGCTCGATGCCGCTCTGCGGCCTTCCGCCGAAACCGCCCTGCACATCCAGATCTACCGGCGCTTCCCGGAAACCGGCGCGGTACTGCACACCCACTCGCACAACCAGACCGTGGCCTCGCGGCTGTTCGCCGCCGAAGGCGCGATCGCTCTGCGCGGCTGGGAGCTGCAGAAGGCGATCGCCGGACACACCAGCCACGACAGCACGCTGACCGTTCCGGTGTTCGCCAATTCCCAGGACATGGCCGAACTGGCTGCACGGGTGGCAGGCTGGCTGGACGCCGGCAAGCCGCTTCATGCCTACCTGATCGAGGGCCACGGCCTTTACACTTGGGGCCGCGACATGGCCGAGGCCAAGCGCCACCTGGAAGCGCTGGAATTCCTGCTGGCCTGCGAACTCGATCTGAGACGTCTCGGAGGCACGGCATGAGCCGTCTGCGCATCTACGACCAGGGCCGCGGCGATAAGCCGCTGACCACGCTCACCGACCACGCCGCGATCGCGGCGGCGCTGGACGGTGTCGGCGTGCGTTTCGAACGCTGGCAGGCCTCCAAGCCCGTCGCGCCGGGCGCCCCGCAGGAGGAAGTGATCGCGGCGTATCGCGAGGACATCGAGCGCCTGCAGCGCGAGGAAGGCTACCGGGCCGTGGACGTGATCTCGCTGACCGCCGATCACCCGCAGAAGGACGCGCTGCGGCAGAAGTTCCTGTCCGAACACACCCATGCCGAGGACGAGGTGCGCTTCTTCGTCGCCGGGCAGGGCCAGTTCACCCTGCACATAGACCAGCGCGTGTACGACGTGCTGTGCGAGGCAGGCGACCTGATCGGCGTGCCCGACGGCACCCGCCACTGGTTCGACATGGGCCCCAACCCGCACTTCGTCGCGATCCGGCTGTTCACCAACCCGGAAGGCTGGGTGGCTAACTTCACCGGCGATGACATCG
>JAJPHQ010000088.1 GCA_021325195.1 Gammaproteobacteria bacterium
CGACGGCATGACGATGGAGCTGCCGAAGTTGTCGGACATTTCGAATGCGTACTGTCTGGGTCTGTTCGGCGACTCCATCACCACCGACCACATCTCGCCGGCCGGCGCGATCAAGAAGGATTCGCCGGCGGGCAAGTACCTGATGGCGCGCTGCGTGCAGCCGAAGGATTTCAATTCCTACGGCTCGCGGCGCGGCAACGACGACGTGATGGTGCGCGGCACCTTTGCCAACATCCGGATCAGGAACAAGATGCTGGACGGCGTCGAGGGCGGTTTCACGCTGCACGTGCCGAGCGGCGAGCAGATGACGATCTATGACGCCGCGATGAAGTACAAGCAGGAAAAGTCGCCCCTGATCGTGATCGCCGGCAAGGAGTACGGCACCGGTTCGTCGCGCGACTGGGCGGCCAAGGGCACGCTGCTGCTTGGCGTCAAGGCCGTGATCGCCGAGAGCTTCGAGCGCATCCACCGTTCCAACCTGGTCGGCATGGGCGTGCTGCCGCTGCAGTTCAGGGACGGCGAGAACGCGCAGTCGCTGGGCCTGACCGGCAAGGAAACCTTCGCGATCACCGGTCTGGATGGCGGCAATGCGAAGATGGCGCACGTGGTCGCCACTTCAAAAGCAGGCAAGAAGACCGAATTCGACGTGCGCGTGATGCTGCTGACGCCCAAGGAACGCGAGTTCTACCGCCACGGCGGCATCCTGCCCTACGTGCTGCGCGATCTGGCTAAACGGGCGGCGTAATCCGGGCCGTCCGGCTTTGTTCGTCCTCCCGGACGCCCCGCCACTTGTGATGGCGATATTCCTCGCCGTTGCGAAGTGCCTTGTCTCAAGCAAGGGCTGGGGCGATCCGGAATCTGCCCTTGGGCCGGGCAAGGCGGATTCAGGGTTCCTTGCCTGCTGCGCAGGCGCCGCCCCGGAATCACGGCAATGAAATGCCGCGCAGGGATCTCGGCGCCCTATCGCGACCAGCTCGCGTCGTAGCACCTCCACTCGCCGCCTTCCCGCCGCCACGCGGTGGTCATGTCGTACACCTTGACCTGATCGGGCAACAGCTCGCCCGCCTTGCCGCCGGTCAGCGTGAGTCTGAACGTGGCGACGATGCGATCGCCCCCGGATCGAGTCCGGGGCAGGCTCTTGTGCTCGAAGGAAATCGGCCCGATCAAAACACCGGTCCTGTCCTGACGAAGCGCGCGCAACGCGAGCATTTGCCCGAGTTCGCGCTTGTCGAAATCGCCGTCATTGCCGGTGAAGTCGTCGCTGACCACCGCGAGCACGCCCTTGGCATCGTTGCCGCGCGCAGCGGACGCCGCCGATTCGATCGCCTGCCGGATCTGCTGCTCGTCGGGCGTGCGATGGCAGGCCGTGAACAAGGATAGCGCGCACATCACCCCCGCCACCGCAAGCACGCGGCATTGGACACCGATCCGGCGAATTCCCGCGTTCATCGCGCTCCTCTCTCTCGCTGCGGTGCAGCTTGCCGTATCTTCGGGCGGCATGCTCCAATGAAACGCGATGCGGCGCACGCCGCCACGCGCCGGCGACAGGAGGGTGCAAGCATGGACAACCAGCGTCCCTGGCTGGCGCATTATCCGCCGGGCGTACCGGCGACGATCGACGTCAACGCCTGCCCGTCCGTCGTCGCGATGTTCGAGGAAAGCTGTGCCCGCTTCCCGGACCGCGCCGCCTTTTCGAGCTTCGGCACCACGCTGAGTTACGCCGCCCTCGACCGCCTGAGCGCCGCCTTCGCGGGCTGGCTGGCGGGCGAGGCGAAGCTCGGCAAGGGCGAGCGCATCGCGATCATGCTGCCCAACCTGCTGCAGTATCCGGTGGCGCTGTTCGGCGCGCTGCGTGCCGGATTGACGGTGGTCAACGTCAATCCGCTGTATACCGCGCGCGAACTGGAACACCAGTTGTGCGACGCCGGTGCCAGGGTGATCGTGGTGCTGGAAAACTTTGCCGCGACGCTGGCCAGCGTGCGCTACAACACGCCGGTCGAGAAGATCGTGGTGACCTCGATCGGCGATCTGCTGGGCTTCCCCAAGGGGCCGCTGATGGACCTCGCGGTGCGACACGTCAAGAAGATGGTGCCGCGCTGGTCGATTCCGGATCACGTGTGCTTCGGCGACCTGCTGAAGCGCGGCGCGGGACTGCCGCTGCCGCGCGTCACGCTGGACCACGACGATCTGGCCTTCCTGCAATACACCGGCGGCACCACCGGCGTCGCCAAGGGGGCGATGCTGACCCACGGCAACATGGTCGCCAACACCCTGCAGCTTGCGGCGTGGGTTGGCAACCTGTTCGACCGCGGCGAAGAAAAGATGATCACCGCGCTGCCGCTCTATCACATCTTCTCGCTGACGGTGAACGCGCTGATCATGGTGTACTTCGGCGGCGAGAACGTGCTGATCACCAATCCGCGCGACATTCCGGGTTTCGTCAAGACGCTGAAGAAGCACCGCTGGAGCGCGATCACCGGCGTCAACACCCTGTTCAACGCGCTGGTGCACGACCCCGATTTCGCGAAACTGGATTTCTCGGCGGTGAAATTCGCGCTGGGCGGCGGCATGGCGGTGCAGCGCGCGGTGGCCGAGCGCTGGCAGAAACTGACCGGGATCCCGCTGATCGAGGGCTACGGCCTCACCGAGACCTCGCCGGTGGTGTCCGCCAACCGGCTCGACAGCAGGACGTACACGGGTTCGATCGGATTGCCGCTGCCTTCCACCGAGGTGACCTTGCGCGACGACAGCGGTCACGAGGTGCCGCCCGGCGAATCGGGCGAACTCTGCGTGCGCGGCCCGCAGGTCATGAAAGGCTACTGGAACCGTCCCGACGAAACCGCCAAGGTGCTGGATGCGGATGGCTGGTTGCGCACCGGCGATATCGCGCGGATGGATGCTGACGGCTATCTCTACATCGTCGATCGCAAGAAGGACATGATCCTGGTGTC
>JAJPHQ010000113.1 GCA_021325195.1 Gammaproteobacteria bacterium
GAGAACATCATCCAGAAGCTGCTGCAGAAGTGCGACTACGACGTCGAGAAGGCGCAGACCGGCATCGTCTACATCGACGAGATCGACAAGATCTCGCGCAAGAGCGAGAACCCGTCGATCACCCGCGACGTGTCGGGCGAGGGCGTGCAGCAGGCGCTGCTCAAGCTGATCGAGGGCACCATCGCCTCGGTGCCCCCGCAGGGCGGGCGCAAGCATCCGCAGCAGGAATTCCTGCAGGTCGATACCCGCAACATCCTGTTCATCTGCGGCGGCGCGTTCTCGGGCCTGGACAAGGTGATCCAGCAGCGTTCGGAAAGCACCGGGATCGGCTTCTCCGCCGAGATCCGCAGCAAGGAACGCAAGCAGAATGTCGGCAAGCTGCTCGCCAATGTCGAGCCCGAGGACCTGGTGAAATACGGCCTGATTCCGGAATTCGTCGGCCGCCTGCCGGTGGTCGCGACGCTGGACGAACTGGACGAGGAGGCATTGGTCAGGATCCTGACCGAGCCCAAGAACGCGATCACCAAGCAGTTCAAGAAACTGTTCGACATGGAGAGCGTGGAGATCGAGTTCCGCCCCGATGCGCTGACCGCGATCGCCAAGCGCGCGCTCAAGCGCAAGACCGGCGCGCGCGGGCTGCGCACCATCCTCGAGCAGGTGCTGCTGGACACCATGTACGAACTGCCCTCGCTGGAGCACGTCAGCAAGGTGGTCGTGGACGAAGCCGTCATCAACGGGCAGGCCGAGCCCTACCTGATCTATCGCGGCAACCTGCAGCAGCCGCGTGCCGCGGCCGAGGGTGATGCGGCGTAATCGCACGCTCCCTGCCGGCATGCGTTCGCCGCGCAGATCCTGAAATCGCCTGCACCTCGCCGCTCGCCACCGTGCAAGCGCGGCTGAGGCCGTCCGTGGCCGGCGCTTGTGTGATCACCGACGCTTGATCCCGGCGTCCTGCGCCTCCATTCTGTGGCCATCGCCCGGACGCGGGCCGTTCCGTTTTCCCGATTCCCGGAAGTCCATGCCAAACGACGCTCCTGAAACCGTGATCGCCACGATCGAACTGCCCGTGCTGCCGCTGCGCGACGTGGTGGTGTACCCGCACATGGTGATCCCGCTGTTCGTCGGCCGCGAGAAGTCGATGAAGGCGCTGGAAGCGGCGATGGAAGGCGATCGCCGGGTGCTGCTGGTCGCGCAGAAGGCGCCCGAGACCGACGATCCCGCCGAGGCCGACCTCAATGCGGTGGGGACCGTGGGCAGCATCCTGCAACTGGTGAAGCTGCCCGACGGCACGGTCAAGGTGCTGGTGGAGGGGCAGTCACGCGCGCAGCTGCAGCGCTGTTTCGAATCCGGCGGCATGCTGCGTGCGCAGGCGTCCGCGCTGGAACCGGTGTTCGACCGGCCCTCTCCGGAACTCGAAACCGCAGCGCGGATGCTGGTGGGCCTGTTCGAACAACTGGTGCGCCAGAGTCGCAAGCTGCCCCCTGAAGTGCTGTCCAGCCTGTCCGGTATCGACGACCTGTCGCGTCTGGCCGACAGCGTTGCCGCACACCTGTCGGTGCGCTTGTCGGACAAGCAGAAGGTGCTGGAAACCGCGGCAATCGGCGCGCGCACCGAGTTGCTGATCGGACTGGTGGAGAGCGAACTCGACCTGCAGCAGGTCGAGAAGCGCATCCGCGGCCGGATCAAGTCGCAGATGGAGAAGAGCCAGCGCGAGTACTACCTCAACGAACAGATGAAGGCGATCCAGAAGGAACTGGGCGATCTCGAGGAGGGCGGCAACGACATCGACGAGCTGGCCAGGAAGATCGACAAGGCCGGCATGCCGAAAGCCGTGCTGGCCAAGGCCAAGGCCGAGTTCAACAAGCTGAAGCAGATGCCGCCGATGTCGGCGGAAGCCACGGTGGTGCGCAACTACCTCGACTGGCTGACCGGCGTGCCGTGGAAGAAACGCAGCAAGATCAGGCAGGACCTGCGCGTCGCCCAGCAGGTGCTGGACGAGGACCACTACGGGCTCGAGAAGGTCAAGGAACGCATCCTCGAGTACCTTGCCGTGCAGCAGCGCGTCAACAAGATCAAGGGCCCGATCCTTTGTCTGGTCGGGCCGCCCGGCGTCGGCAAGACCTCGCTGGGACGCTCGATTGCGCGCGCCACCAACCGCCAATTCGTGCGCCAGAGCCTGGGCGGCGTGCGCGACGAAGCCGAAATCCGCGGCCACCGCCGCACCTACATCGGTTCGCTGCCGGGCCGGATCATCCAGAACATGTCCAAGGTGGGCACCAAGAATCCCGTGTTCATGCTGGACGAGATCGACAAGATGGCGATGGATTTCCGCGGCGATCCGTCGGCGGCGCTGCTGGAGGTGCTGGATCCCGAACAGAACCACGCTTTCAACGATCACTATCTCGAGGTCGATTTCGACCTTTCGGAGGTGATGTGGATCGCCACCGCCAACTCCATGAACATCCCGGCACCGCTGCTGGACCGGATGGAGGTGATCCGTATCCCCGGTTACACCGAGGACGAGAAGGTCGCGATCGCGCAGAAATACCTGCTGCCCAAGCAGGTCAAGGCGGCCGGCCTGAAGCCCGAGGAATTGAGCGTGTCGGAGGCCTCGCTGCGCGACATCATCCGCTACTACACGCGCGAATCCGGTGTGCGCAACCTGGAACGCGAACTCGCGAAGATCTGCCGCAAGGTGGTCAAGGAGCTCACGCTGGCCGAGACCGGCAAAACGGAGAAGCCGGCGAAGAAGGCCGAGGCGGGTGAATCCGCCGCGGCCCAGCGCAGGACGGCGGCGCGCAAGAAAGGCGCTGTCAGGGTCGATACCCGCAACCTCGATCATTACTTGGGCGTGCGCCGTTTCGACTTCGGCCGCAAGGAGCAGCAGAACGAAATCGGCCTGGTGACCGGCCTGGCCTGGACCTCGGTCGGCGGCGACCTGCTCAGCATCGAGGCCACGGTGGTGCCGGGCAAGGGCAAGCTGATCCTGACCGGACAACTGGGCGACGTGATGAAGGAATCGATCCAGGCCGCGCAATCGGTAGTGCGTGCGCGCAGCGACAAGCTGGGCATCGATGCCGATTTCCACGACAAGTTCGACATCCACGTGCACGTGCCCGAAGGCGCCACGCCCAAGGACGGACCCAGCGCGGGCATCGCGATGTGCACGGCGCTGGTCTCGGCGCTGACCAGGATTCCCGTGCGTTCCGAGATCGCGATGACCGGCGAGATCACCTTGCGCGGACGGGTGCTGCCGATCGGCGGCCTGAAGGAGAAGCTGCTGGCCGCGCACCGCGGCGGCATCACCACGGTGATCATTCCGGAAGAGAACCAGAAGGACCTCGCCGACATTCCGAAGAACATCACCGGCGCACTGACCATCCATCCGGTGCGCTGGATCGATCAGGTGCTGGACCTCGCGCTGGAACATCCGCTGACGCCGGTGCCCGCGCACGAACCGGCCCGGCCCGAAGCTGCGACACCGGTGCCCGAAGCGATACGCGAGTCCGGCGATGGCGGTGCGACACCGCGCACGCATTGACGCAGAAATCCGCGCGCATACGAAGCGTTGCGCGCGACACGTGAGAACGCATTCAGCAGCCGGCACCTGCCGCGCGAAGCGAGACACGACCGACACTTGCCTTTTGGCACGTTCCGTGTACGCGGATCGAGGCGCGCCGGTTGCAGCATCCGATCGCTGAAATCCAAGCCCCGCCTTTATTGCGCGCCTTCCGGGCCGCTGGTATAAAGACTTCGCCGTGTGTTGCCGGCTTTGCGTACAGCGGCATCGGCACGGGAAGTGCGACACATCCGGGCGGGCGTCTATCCGGTCAGAACGGGATGTGCCGCGCCCACCGAACATTCCGCGGGCTGCTCGACATCCAATGAGGGAGTCTCCATGAACAAAGCTGAGTTGATCAACGCGATTTCCGATCATGCCAACCTTTCCCAGGCCGATGCAGGACGTGCGCTCGATGCCGTCACCGATCAGATCAAGCGTGCGCTGAAGAAGGGCGACGACGTGTCGCTGGTTGGCTTCGGCACCTTCGTCGTGCGCAAGCGCGCGGCGCGCACCGGGCGCAATCCGCGCACGGGAGCCACCATCAAGATCAAGGCGTCCAAGGTCCCCGCTTTCAAGGCAGGCAAGGCGCTCAAGGACGCGTTGAACTGAGCAGCACGCTTTTCCGTTGCCGGGAGAGACGCTCCCGCGATGATTCCGGCAACTCCTCCACCGCGGCCGATGCCTGCAGCATCGGCCGCTTCATTTTGCAAGCGCGTGAAGCTGTTTCGGATGGGCGTTATCCTGCACGTGCCGGCGGCTGCCGGCTTGGCGGGAAATGCCGCAGGCCGTTGGCGGGCGGGCGGCGGCAGGGCCTGTTCCGGACTCGGTCCGGGAATGCCCCGTCCCGCGCATGCAGACCGGGGTGCTTAGCTCAGCGGTAGAGCGTCGCCCTTACAAGGCGAATGTCGCAGGTTCGATCCCTGCAGCACCCACCATGACGGTGCGCTCGTCCGCGATCGCCGTTGCTGGCCGAATCAAGTCGTATTCCGTTCGCCTCCGCGCGACTTCCGGAAGCGGCCTTGCGCGGCTTCGCTTCCCGCTGAGGCCCGGTTCCGCGCCTCCCCCCTTCCGGGAAGGTCGGGACGGGGATGAGGTTTGCGTCCGGCGTCGATGTTCCCGCTTGCCCTATAATTGTTCGCTTGTCCCGGTGGCGGTTCTTCCATGCTGCAGAAACTCCGCAACGTGTTCGAGGGCTGGGTGGCGAAGGTGATCTTCGCCCTGCTGGTGTTCGTGTTCTCGTTTTTCGGCATCGAAGGTTACTTTGTCGCCCGCAACGACACCTGGGTCGCCAAGGTCGGCGGCCACGAAGTGTCGCAGCAGGATTTCAGCAACGCGCTCAACAATTACCGGCAGCAGCAGATGAACACGCCGGGCAATACCATGGATCCCTCGGACTTCGAGAAACCCGAAGTCAAGCGCAAGGTGCTGGACCAGCTGGTGAACCGGCAGTTGCTGCTGAACGCCAACGACAAGCTGGGCATCAAGGTGCCCGATTCCGCCGTTCGCGCGCAGATCGCGCAGGTGCCGCAGTTCCAGGTGGACGGCAAGTTCAGTCCCGAAGCGTACCTCGCGATGCTCTCGGCTTCGGGTCTGACCCCGGAGCAGTATCAGGAACAGGTGCGTTCCGATCTGGAAGTCCGGCAGTTGCCCGGGGCGGTGATGACGACGGCCTTCGCGACACCCGCGGAGGTGGATGATTACCTGCGCCTGCTGACCCAGCAGCGCGACTTCCGCTATCTGGAACTGCCGCCGCCGGCGCCGCAGGACACCACTGTCACCGATGCGGAAATCGCCGCCTACTACAAGTCGCATCTCTCGCAGTTCATGAGCCCGGAACAGGTGTCGGTGAACTACATCGACCTCAACGCGGCCGACATGAAGCCGGCCACGCCCATCGACGACGCGACCCTCAAGGCGCGATACGAGAAGGAGAAGTCGCGCTTCGTCAGTCCCGAGCAAAGGCTGGTGTCGCACATCCTGATCAAGCTGCCGCCCGATCCGACCCCCGCGCAAAAACAGGCGGCGCTCGACAAGGCGCGGCATGTTTATCAACTGGCCACGGCGCCCGGCGCGGACTTCGCCAGGCTGGCCGAGCAGTATTCCGACGACCTGGGTTCCAGGCGCCAGGGCGGCGATCTGGGCTGGATCGAGAAGGGCGTCACCGACAAGGCGTTCGAAGCCGCGCTGTTCTCGATGAAGAAGGGCGAGATCTCGCAGCCGGTGCTGACGCCCGAGGGCTATCACATCATCGACCTGCGCGACATCCGTCCCGGCCAGGTCAAGTCGTTCGCCGAGGTGCGCGACCAGCTTCTGCAGGAGGCCCAGCAGGACGCGCGCGAAGCGGAATACCGCGACGTCGGCAGCAAGCTCACCGACCTGATCTATCAGGATCCCACGTCGCTGAAGCCGGCGGCGCAGAAACTGGGCCTGACCATCCAGACTTCACCGCTGTTCACCCGTGACGGAACGCCCAGCGGCGTCGCCGCCAACAAGGCCGTGGTCAAGGCGGCGTTCTCCGACACCGTGCTGGTACAGGGCAATACGTCCGATCCGATCGATCTCGGCAACGATCACATGGTGGTGATCCACATCAACAAGCACCTGCCGGCGGCGCCCAAGCCGCTGGCCGAGGTCAGCAACACGATCCGCCAGGACATCCTCAACGAGCGCGCGGAAGCGCTGGCCAGGCAGCGCGCCGATGCGCTGTTCGCCAAACTGGAAAAAGGTGCGACCCTGGATGCGCTGGCCGGCGAGACGGGACAGAAGGTCGAGCAGGCCACCGCTGCCCAGCGCAGCACGCCGGGCATCGATCCTGAACTGCTGGCCGCGGTGTTCCGGATGCCGCATCCCGGCAAGGGCGCGGTCAGCCGCGCATTGGTCCCGCTGGCGGACGGGCATTACGCGCTGGTGGAACTGAGCGCGGTCAGGCCGGGCGATCTTTCCAAGGTGCCGGTGCAGGAGCGCGAATTCCTGCGCGCGCAGATCGGGCAGGTGCTGGGTGCGGAGGAAATGCAGGGCCTGCTCGAGGCATTCAGGAAGAGCGCCAAGATCCAGCTCGCGCCGCAGCGGTTGTAAGCCCGGCGGCGAAGAGGCGAAGAGCGCTCCCGGCTTTACGGCCGCTTCGCGCCAACGAGGTCCGGCAAACCCGGTTTTCCCCTTGCGGCTTGCCGGCACCTACACCTCAAGCCCCGCCATGCCGAGGATGTTGTAGCCGGCATCCACGTAGGTCACCTCGCCGGTGATGCCCGAAGCGAGGTCGGAACACAGGAAGGCAGCGACGTTGCCGACCTCGTCGATGGTGACGCTGCGCCTGAGTGGTGCGACGTGTTCGACGTGCTCCAGCATCTTGCGGAAACCGGCGATGCCGGCCGCCGCCAGCGTCTTGATCGGTCCGGCCGAGATCGCGTTGACGCGCGTGCCCTCGGGGCCCAGGTTGTAGGCGAGATAGCGCACGTTCGCTTCCAGGCTGGCCTTGGCCAGCCCCATCACGTTGTACGAGGCCAGGGCGCGTTCGGCGCCCAGATAGGTCAGGGTGATGATCGCGCCGTTGCGTCCCTTCATCAGCGGACGTGCCGCTTTCGCCAGCGCTGCCAGGCTGTAGCTGGAGATATCGTGCGCGATCGTGAAGTTCTCGCGGGTCAGCCCGTCCAGGAACCCGCCAGCCAGTGCCTCGCGTGGCGCGAAACCGATCGAATGCACCAGGATATCCAGCCCGTCCCAGTGCTTGCCGAGACTTTCGAACAGCGATTCGATGTCGCTGTCGCGGCTGACGTCGCAGGGCAGCACGATGTTCGAGCCGAACGCCTCGGCCGCCTCGTCCACCCGGTTGCGCAGTTTTTCCTCTACGTAGGTGAAGGCGAGTTCAGCGCCCTCGCGGTGCATCGCGCTGGCGATGCCCCACGCGATCGAGCGGTTGCTGAGGATGCCGGTGATCAGTGCGCGCTTGCCTGCAAGAAAACCCATGCCGCGTTTCTCCATGAGGGTGCTCGCCGCCGACGGCGGACGCGCCATTGTAAGCGAGGCGCGGCGGAACTCAGTTCGGCGAGTCCAGGCGCAGCATCTGGCCGGGTTGCAGGGCATCGCCGTCCAGGTCGTTCCAGGCCCGCAGCTGGTCCACGCCGATGTGGAAACGCGAAGCGATCGACCACAGGGTTTCGCCTCGCGTCACGCGGTGATGGTGCGAGGTGTACCGCGGCGGGCCTTCGCTGTGCGCCGGGCGGCCGGCTTCGGCCACCACGGGCGCCGGGCCGGTCGCGAGCGCGGCCGCCAGCGCGCGCGCGCCTTCGGCCGGAAGCAGCAGCGTGCGCGGGCTGTTTGCCGGCACGGTGCGTCCGAGATAACCCGGATTGAGCGCGCGCAGGTGCGCCAACGGCACCCCGGCCATCCGGGCCGCATCCGCCAGCGCGATGCCGGCCGGCACCTCGGCGGTGGCGAGGTAATCGTCCGCGTCGGCGGCCGGCAATGCCACGTTGAACCGTTCGGGTTGCCGGATGATGCACGCCAGCGCCAGCAGCTTGGCGAGGTGATTGCGGGTGGTGGCGCTGACCGGCAGCTTCGGAATCGGCGCGCGGGTGGCGTCCGAATGGTCGGGCAGCATCCGGGCGATCGCGTAGGGCCCCGCGTTGTAGGCCATGTCGGCCAGTCGCCAGTCACCGAATTCCCTGCCCAGTGATTGCAGCATCGCGGCGGCGGCGGCGGTCGAGGCCACGGGATCGAGGCGCCCGTCGTAGCTGCGGCTGACCACCAGTCCGTGCAGGCGCGCGGTGTGCGGCATCAACTGCCACATGCCGGCCGGATCGCCGCGGCGGCCGGGCTCACCGGGACGGAATTCGCTTTCGACCATCGGCAGCAGCGAGAACTCGGCCGGTACGCCCGCGCGCTGCAACTCGCCATCGACGTACATCAGCAGCGGCAGCATCTGCTGCAACTGTTGCTCGAAACGTTCGGGATTGCGGGTGTAGAGCCTCGCCTTGTCGCGGATCAGGGCCGAATCGGCGCAGTCGTCCAGCGCGAACCGCGCGATCATCCCGGTCCACGGCGGGTTGACCGCCTCGGCTTTGGGCAGCGGTGCCAGCGTCGGCGCGGGCGGGGAGGGATGCGCGATCACCAGCACCGGCGGAGCAGGGTGGCGGGGTTGCGTCGCGCAAGCGGCGAGCAGTGCGCACGCGCCAAGGGTCAACGTGAAGCGTGGCCCGAGGCGGCGCGCGCTCATCCCGGGAAGTGGTCCTTGGCGAGGCGCAGCGCGGCGAAACGCGCCACGCGGTCGGCACCCTCCGCCGCGCCCGGGATGCGTGCGGCGGCAATCGCGTCCACGCGCAGGAAGGGGTTGGCGGCGCGTTCGCCGTCGATCAGCGAAGGCAGCGTCGGCAGCCCGGACCGGCGCAGCGCCCGCGCGGTTTCCTCGCGCGTCCTGAGCACGGCATTGTCGGGCTCCACCGTGAGCGCAAACGCCGCGTTGGCCAGCGTGTATTCGTGGCCGCAGCAGACTTGGGTGTTGCCCGGCAACGCCGCGAGGCGGTCCAGCGAGGCCAGCATCTGCGCCGGTGTGCCTTCGAACAGACGCCCGCAGCCGAGACTGAACAAGGTGTCGCCGCAGAACAGCAGCCCCTCGCCGTGATAGGCGATGTGCGTCCGGGTGTGGCCGGGGACCTCGATCACCTCGAACTGCGCGGAGGGTGCGGCGAGGGCGATCCGGTCGCCCTCGCCGACCCGGCGCGTGACAAGGCCGATCCGCTCGTCGTGCGGCGCAAATACCACCGCCTCCGGGAACCGTGCAAGCAGGCCGGCGGTGCCGCCGATGTGATCGGGGTGATGATGGGTCAACAGGATCGCCGTGAGCCGGCATCCCGATTGGGCGAGCGCCGACAGCACCGGACGCGCCTCGCCGGGATCGACGACCAGCGCACAGCCGGATGCGGCATCGGCCAGCATCCAGATGTAGTTGTCGCGCAGGGCCGGCAGGGCGCGTAGCTGCGGCATGGTCCGTCCACGGCAAAACGCGGACCTTACCAGCCGGCACACCCATGATCGTTAGTCCGTCGTTAAGACGGCGGGATTGACGCACACTTCGCTTACCCTTTGGTCACGATTCCTTCAAAATGGGAACGGGTGCGCATGGAGTTCTCAGGCCCGGGCGCCCTTGGCTCGTACCGGCAGGGTGTCTGGCCGCACCCCGTCGAAGCCGCTGGACAGGAATCCGATGCCCGCATCCCCCTCATCGACCGCCGGATCCGAATTCACCGCACTGACGGCGGATGTGACGGCCTTGTGCACCCCGCTGCTGACGCGCGTGACCGGAACCCATGCGCTGTTGCTCGATGGGGCGAACGGGGAACCGCCCGCTTCGACCGGGTACGGACGCTGGACGGTGCTGCGGCCCGACCAGGGGGGTGGCTGGTGCGGTGAGTTGCGGCTGGACACCTCTTACCTGCCCTTCGGTGACGAGGCTTTCTGTGCCTTGCTGGTCCGCTTCGTCGGAAGCGCGGGCATCGCGCCCGAGGACATCGCGGAGGAACTGGCGCGTGTGCTGGCGCCGCACGGGCTGCTGCTGGTGGCGGAGTTGCACCCGCATTCGCTGTGGCATCCGCGGCACGCGGAGGGTGCACTCGCCGGCGGTGCGGCGATGGCGCCGCGCCGCTGGCTGCGCGCGCTCGCGGCGGTCGGCTTGTGCGTGGATCCGGCCGTGCGTTGCGGTGCGCCGTGGCCGCGCGCGGCCGGCGCGGCCGGACTGCCGCGCTGGCTGGTGCGGCATCTGGGCGGCGCCTATCTCCTGCAGGCGCGCAAGCGCAGCCTCTCCGGCGTGGTCCTGCGCAAGCAGCCGGTCGCGCGGCGCGCGGTCGAACACGGCACGCTGGTGCCCGGCGCGCATCGGTTGCGCGCATGAGCCGCGAGGGCGAGGTCGAGGCGTTCACCGACGGCGCCTGTCTCGGCAATCCGGGGCCGGGCGGCTGGGCGGTGTTGCTGCGCTGGCGCGGGGTGGAAAAACTGCTGGCGGGCGGCGAGGCTTCCACCACCAACAACCGGATGGAACTCATGGCCGCGATCCATGCGCTGGAAGCGTTGAAGCGGCCGAGCGAGGTGACATTGATCACCGACTCGCAGTACGTCCGGCGGGGCATCGAGGAATGGCTGCCGCACTGGCGCGCCAACGGCTGGCGCACCGCCGGCAGGAAGCCGGTGAAGAACCAGGACCTGTGGCAGCGTTTGTCCGCTGCCGCGGACCGGCATCGGGTACGCTGGCTGTGGGTGCGCGGCCATTCCGGGCATCCCGAGAACGAGCGTGTGGACCGCGCCGCGCGCGAGCAGGCAGCGAAGATGAGGGCATCGTCTTGACCCGCAGGATCGTGCTGGATACCGAAACCACCGGCCTCGAGGTGGGCCGCGATCACCGCGTGATCGAGATCGGCTGCGTGGAACTGGTCGACCGCACACCCAGCGGACGCCAGTTCCATCAATACCTCAATCCGGGGCGGCCCAGCGATCCGGGCGCGATCGCGGTGCACGGCATCAGCGACGAATTCCTGCGCGACAAGCCGCGCTTCGCCGAGATCGTGGACGAGTGGCTGGCCTTCATCGAGGGCGCCGAACTGCTGATCCACAACGCGGCATTCGATGTCTCGTTTCTCGACACCGAACTGAAACTGGCCGGAGCGCAGTACGGCCGGGTCGGCGACCACGCCGTGATCGTGGATACGCTGGCGCTGGCGCGCGAGAAATATCCGGGCCAGAAAAACACGCTGGATGCATTGTGCAGGCGGCTGGGCGTGGACAACACCCATCGCGAGCTGCATGGCGCGCTGCTCGACGCCCGTCTGCTGGCCGACGTGTGGCTGGCGATGACCGCGGGGCAGGGTGCGCTGGCGCTGGGTGCCGAGGAACCGGCCGCCGCGGCGGCGCGGCCGCGGCCGGCCGCTGCGGACCTCGCGACACGGCCGGTGGTGCTGCACGCCGACGCCGCCGACATCGAGGCGCATCGCGCGCGGCTGGATGCCATCGACCGGGTCTGTCCCGAGGGCAGCGTGTGGCGGCGCGGAGAAAGGCCCGACGCGGCTGCCTGATCCCGGGGTTTCCTCGGTCCCCCGGTCCCGGCTGCCGGTTCCCTCACCTCACCCGCAACAGCACCACGGTGATGTTGTCGCTGCCGCCCGCGTCCAGCGCGGCCAGGATCAGGTGATCCACGCATTCCTGCGCGGCCAGGTCGGTGCGGGACAGCAGCGCCGCGATGCCGCGGTCGTCCACTTCCTCGGTCAGCCCATCGCTGCACAGCAGAAACTGCATGCCGTGTTCGATGCGCCCGCGCAGCGGCTCGATCTTCAATTCCCCCGGCGGCGTGATGCCCAGCGCCTGCGTGACCCGGTTGCGTTGCGGATGGGTGCGCGCCTCGTCGGCGCTGATCGCACCCTGTTCGATCAGTTCCTGCACCACCGAATGGTCATGCGACAGCCGTTCGAGATCGCCCCGATGCCACAGGTAGATCCGGCTGTCGCCGATCCAGGCCAGTTCGAATTCGTCCCCGCGGGTCCGCAGCGCGGCCAGCGTGGTGCCCATCGGCAGCACCCCGGCCTGCCGGTTCGACTGCGCGAGGATGGCCTCGTCGGCACGCCGGATCGCATCGGCCAGGCTGCGCCCGGCGACGATTTCGGCGACCACGGTGTCGCGCGCGATCGCACTGGCGATCTCGCCGTGTTCGTGACCGCCCATGCCGTCGGCGACCAGCCACAGCCCCAGCTCCGCGTCGGCCCAGTAGGTGTCCTCGTTGTGCCCGCGTCGCAGGCCGGCGTGGGTGGCGTGTCCGAACTCGATCATCGGCCGGCATCCTGTTCAAACGTGCGGGTCGCGCCAGCGCATCGCGGCGGAGCAGGAACGGCGGGACAGGGTAACACGCAGCGCGCGAGGGCTGGGCGGCGCCGCTGCGACGCCGGTCAGGCTTCGCGCCCCGCGGCGGGCAGGCGGGGCGACATTTCCTTGAGCTCGCGCATCACGCGCAGGGTTTGCCGGTGCAGTTCCGCCAGCTCGGGCAGGCTGGCGTCGCGGGTTTCGTGAAACACCAGCGCGATCCACAGCGCCATGCCCCGCAACCGCACCTGCAGGTTGTCCGAACGCGCGCGCTCGTAACCCAGATCGATGCCCAGGGTCACCACGCCGGTGACGGTGTCGGTCTGTGCGCCGTAGAGTTGCGGGTCTTCCGCCTGGGCGATGTTCGAGCATTCACGGTTGACCAGCTCCGTCAGTTGCTGGCACTGCGCCGGCGAGAGCTGGCGGATGCCCTGTTCGATCTCGCCGAGCTGGTGGCGCAGGCGGGCCGCACGGCTCATGGCCGTGACGCGGTTGACGATGCGTTTGAAGTATTCCCCTGCGAGCTTTTGACGCGGCATGATCGAAGCGTGACCGTTTCGGCGAAGGGCGTCCACTTCGTTGACCCCGCATTGTGCCCTGTTCGGAGTTTGGGGACAAACGCCGGATCAGGGCGTTCCCAGCGCCTGTCCGACCTTCACCGGCCGCCCGGGCAGCACGCCGGGATCGATCCGGCCGGCCGGCAGCAGCACGATCACGGTCGAGCCCATCTCGAAGCGCGCCATCTCGGCAAACCGCGCCAGCCGGAGACCGCGTCCGCGCCAGTCGCTGCGCACGAGGCGCGCGGCGTACGGGGGCACCTCGGTGCCGTGCCATACGGTGGCAATGCCGGACACCAGCATCGCGCCCACCAGCGCGACCACGAACGGGCCGTGCCGGCCCTCGAAATGGCAGATCAGGCGCTCGTTGCGCGCGAACAGACGCGGAACCTGCGCGACCGGATCGGGCGCCACGCTGAATAGCCGGCCCGGCACGTGCACGGTTTCGGCCAGTTCGCCGTCGAGCGGCATGTGCACGCGATGGTAATCGCGCGGCGACAGATAGATCGTCGCGAAACTGCCGTTCCGGTAGCCCTGCGCGGCGGTTTCGTCGGCCAGCAATTCCGCGACCGTGTAGCTGCGGCCCTTGGCCTGCAGGATGCGACCGTCGGCGATGCGTCCGGCCTGGCTGATCCGGCCGTCGGCGGGAGACAGCACGGAGTCCGGATCGGCTTCGGGACGGCGCGCGCCTTCCTTCAGCGCACGGGTGAAGAAGGCATTGAAGCTTGGATACGCGCGCGGATCGGGTTGTGCCGCTTCGTCCATGTCCACGCCGTATGTGCGTATCACCTGCGTGATCAGGAAATCCTTCCACGGCCGCCAGGTCCAGCGCGTGGCCGCGCGCACGATCCGGCTCAGGGTCTTCTGCGGCAGCAGGTATTGCAACAGCACACCGGGACTCATCGCGCGAGTGTAACCGGCGGGAGCGGGCAGGGGCCTGCGTGCAGGCGACTTTCGTCGGGGGCCGCGAGCCGGCTGCTCTATACTGCGCGATTCTTCGACCGTCGCCGCCATGACCGCCGAACTCGCCACCATCGTGGACCTGATCCGCTACGCGGCCAGCCGCTTCAACGCGGCCGGCCTGACGTTCGGCCACAGTCACGACAACGCGATCGACGAGGCCACGCATCTGGTGTTGTCGAGCCTGCATCTGCCGCCCGATTTGCCTCCGGCCTACGGCCCGGCGCGGCTGACGGCGGAGGAAAGGTCGAGGGTGCTGGCGCTGATCGAGCGCCGGATCGCAACCCGCGAGCCGGTGGCGTATCTGGTGGGCGAGGCGTGGTTCGCGGGGATGCCGTTCAAATCCGACAGGCGCGCACTGGTGCCGCGCTCACCGATCGCTGAGCTGATCGAGGACGACTTCTCGCCCTGGCTGGATGGCCGTGAAGTGCAGCGCGCGCTGGACCTCTGCACCGGATCGGGCTGCATCGGCATCGCGATGGCTGCGCACAATCCGGGCTGGCGGGTCGATCTGGCCGACATCAGCGAGGACGCGCTGGCGCTGGCGCGGGAAAACATCGTGTTCCACCGGCTCGAGGATCGGGTGCGCGCAATCCGCTCCGACCTGTTCGAGGCTCTCGCTGACGAGCGCTACGACCTGATCGTGTCCAATCCGCCCTACGTCACCGATGCCGAGTATGCGGCGCTGCCCGGCGAGTATGCGCACGAGCCGAGGCTGGGTCTCGCCGCGGGCAGGGACGGTCTGGACATCGCGTTGCGGATCCTGGACCGTGCGGCCGAACACCTGACCGGGGACGGCTTGCTGGTCGTCGAGGTGGGCGAGAGCGAACGCGCCCTGAATGCCCTGCTGCCGGAAGTGCCGTTCGTCTGGCTCGAGTTCGAAGTCGGACAGATGGGCGTGTTCGCGTTGAAGCGGCAGGATCTGGTCGAGCACGCGGCCGCGATCCACGCCGCGGCCCGGACGCGCCCGCGATGATGGAGTGGGTGACGCCGCGGCTCCGGCTGGACGCCTTGCGGAAGGAGGACGCCGCCGCGCTGTTCGGCTACCGCAGCGATCCCGCGGTCAGCCGTTACCAGGGCTGGAAACCGGCTTCCATCGCGGACGCCGCGCGCTTCATCGAGGCGCAGCGACACGTCGTGCCGGATACGCTCCACACGTGGTGGCAGCGCGCGATCCGCCTGCGCGATTCGCGCGAGCTGATCGGCGATTTCGGATTGCACTTCAGCGATGCGGTCACGGTGGAACTGGGCATCAGCCTTGCACCCGCGCACCAGCGCCGCGGTTACGCGCGCGAAACGCTCGAAGTCGTGCTGGATTTCGTATTCGGCGGCCTGCACAAGCAGCGCGTGATCGCACGGGTGGCGCCGCGCAACTTCATGTGCATGCGGCTGCTGGAGGGGCTGGGCATGCACCGCCGCGATGGCCAGGGCGAGGACGTGCTGTTCGAACTTCCGGCACGCGAATGGCTGGCGCCGGCAGACGAAGCCGGCCGCGGGTAAGCTTGCCCCGTCAGTGTCCGCGGAGTGGCCGCCGTGTCCTCCAATACCTTCGGAAAGCTTTTTGCAGTGACGACCTTCGGCGAATCGCACGGCCCCGCGATCGGCTGCGTGATCGACGGCTGCCCGCCGGGCATCGCGATCGCGCCGGAAGACTTCGCGCACGACCTCGCGCGTCGTGCTACCGGGAAATCCCGCTACACCTCGCAGCGCCGCGAGGCCGACGAAGTGGAAATCCTCTCCGGTGTGTACGAGGGCAGGACCACCGGCACGCCGATCGCGCTGGTGATCCGCAACACCGACGCGCGTTCTAAGGATTACGCCGGGATCGCCGACACCTTCCGGCCCGGCCACGCGGATTACACCTACTGGCAGAAATACGGCATCCGCGATCCGCGCGGCGGTGGACGTGCATCGGCGCGCGAGACCACCATGCGCGTCGCCGCGGCGGTGATCGCGAAGAAATGGCTGAAGGACAGATTCGGCATCGAGGTGCACGGCTGGCTGGCGCAACTGGGCGGCATCCGGCCCGACCTGCCCGCGGAGGCCGCGATCGATTTCGCCGTGGTGGAAAGCAACCCGTTCTTCTGGCCGGTCGCGGCGCAGGTGCCGGAACTGGAGCATTACATCAACGCGCTGCGCAAGGCCGGCGACTCGGTGGGGGCGCGCGTCAACGTGGTCGCGACCGGCGTGCCGCCCGGCTGGGGCGAGCCGGTGTACGGCAAGCTGGACGCGGAGCTGGCGTCCGCCCTGATGTCGATCAACGCGGTCAAGGGCGTGGAGATCGGTGCCGGTTTTGCCTCGGTTGCCCAGAACGGCAGCGAGCACCGCGACGAAATGCGTCTGGACGGCTTTACGTCCAATCATGCGGGCGGCATACTGGGTGGAATAAGCAGCGGGCAGGAAGTCACGGCGTCGATTGCGCTGAAACCGGCTTCCAGCATCCTCATCCCCGGACGCAGCGTGAATCTCGCCGGCGAAGAGGTGGAAGTGCGCACCAGGGGCCGTCACGACCCCTGCGTCGGCATCCGCGCCACGCCGATCGCCGAAGCGATGGTGGCGCTGGTGCTGATGGACCAGGCGCTTCGCCACCGTGCGCAGTGCGGCGACGTGGCCGAGGCAAGGCCGCGCCTTCCCGCCTCGGCGCGCTGATTCACCTCGACACCCCCACTCGAGAGCAGGTGAGCCCTTGGGCAAGCAGGAGCGTTTCAACGTCGCGATGGTCGGAGCCACCGGTGCGGTGGGTGAATCCTTGCTGTCGATCCTGGAAGAACGCGCGTTCCCGGTTGGCGAACTCGTGCCGCTGGCCAGCGAGCGCTCGGCGGGCGGCAAGGTGGAATTCGCGGGCCGCGAGGTGCAGGTCCGCGACCTCGCGCAATACGACTTCGCCGGGATCGACATCGCGTTCTTCTCGGCCGGCGGCCCGGTGAGCCGCCAGCACGCGCCGCGCGCGGCGGCGGCCGGCGCGGTGGTGATCGACAACACTTCGGAATTCCGTTATGTCGATGACGTGCCGCTGGTAGTCAGCGAGGTCAATCCGCATGCGATCGCCGGCTACACGCGCCGCAACATCATCGCCAATCCCAACTGCTCGACCATGCAGATGCTGGTGGCGCTGGCGCCGATCCATCGTGCGGTCGGCATCGAGCGCATCAACGTGGCCACGTATCAGTCCGTGTCGGGCGCGGGGCGTTCGGGCATGGAGGAGCTGGGCCGCCAGACCGCCGAACTCCTCAATTTTCACGAGGTGACGCCGGAGAAGTTCAGCGCCCAGATCGCCTTCAACGTCATCCCGCACATCGATGCGTTCCAGGACAACGGCTACACCAGGGAAGAAATGAAAATGGTGTGGGAGACGCGCAAGATCCTGGAAGACGATTCGATTCTGGTGAACCCCACCTGCGTGCGGGTGCCGGTGTTCTACGGACATTCCGAGGCGGTGCACATCGAGACGCGCGACAAGCTCGACGCCGGCACGGCGCGCGCGCTGCTGGAGCAGGCCGAGGGCGTGGTGGTGATCGACGAGCGCAGGCCCGGCGGCTATCCGACCCCCGCCGGGCACGCCGCCGGCAAGGACCCGGTCTATGTCGGCCGGATCCGCGAGGACCTCTCGCATCCCCGCGGGCTGGATCTGTGGATCGTGGCGGACAACATCCGCAAGGGCGCGGCCTTGAACGCCGTGCAGATCGCGGAAATCCTGATTCGCGAGTATCTTTGACGCGATACCCGTTGCGGCAGGAGGAAGAACGATGACAAACAAGCGCGGGATGTCCGCAAGATGGCTCGCGATGACGCTCGGACTGGCGGCAGCCGCAGGCGCCGCGCACGCCGCGGATTCGGCCAAGGCCCCGCGCACGGCCGGCTTCCGCGCGCTGTCCGTGCAGGTCAAGGCGATCGAGGCAAGGATAACGGCCGCGCGCGCGCGCAACGACCAGTTGCACCGGCAGGTCGCCGGCATGGAAAAGCAGGAAGCCGACCGCCAGCAGCAGTTGCAGCAGCGCGACCGCGAGATCGCCGAACTGCAGAAACAGCTCGAGGCCCTGCAAGCCGCGCATCCGGCTGCCTCGGGCAGGTAGCGGAACCCAGGCTGCCGCCGGCCGGCGGCGGGCCGGCCCGGGGTTTCGCCGGGCTTGGTGAAATTCCGTTTGTGGACTACTCTTGCCGCGCGGAGTTGGGGCCGTTTCGAGATCGTGCCGGCTTCCGACAGACGCGCTCGCCAGCGGGAACGCCATGCCGATGAAGCCAAGGTTCGCACTCCTTTCGTCCGCCGTACTCCTTGCCCTCGCCTCGGCGCCTGCGTTGGC
The DNA here is from genome assembly GCA_021325195.1 of Gammaproteobacteria bacterium. GTDB lineage: Bacteria > Pseudomonadota > Gammaproteobacteria > Xanthomonadales > Rhodanobacteraceae > 66-474. The sequence goes on from JAJPHQ010000113.1 coordinate 18,216, forward strand.
CATGCAACTCGGCCAGATCCAGGTGAAGTCGGCGCTCAACGAACCGCTGGTGGCCGAGATTCCGCTGAAGCCGGACAACCTGGCGGAATTGCAGGGGCTGACGGTCGGGCTTGCCTCGAACCAGGACTTCGCGCGGGCCGGCCTCACGCGCAGCGGCGTCGATGACCTGCTGCGCTTCCAGGTGGTCACCGACAGCAGCGGCAGCAAGGTGATCCTGGTCACCAGCACCCAGCCGATCACCGATCCCTATCTCGATTTTCTGTTGCAGGTGAACACCAGGCAGGGCAAGCAGGTCCGCGAATTCGTGGTGCTGCTGGATCCGATGATCGCCTCGCCCGCACCGGCGGTGCAGGCCGCGCCGGTAGCCAGCGCGCCCGCAGCGGCGCCCGCACCCGTGCCTCCTCCGGAAGCCGCAGCGCCGCCGCAGCCGGCGGTGACCAGGTCGCCACCGCCCCCGGCCACGCCGCAACCCGCGCAACCCGCGGCACCGCAGGCCTTCCCGCCGCCGCGTCCGGTCGTGCATCAGCCTTTGCGGTTCGGCCCGGTGCCGCGCGGCGACACGCTGTACCACATCGCGCAGCAGTTGCGCCCCGATTCGTCCGTCAGCATTAACCAGATGATGCTGGCGCTCAAGGCCGCCAACCCCGATGCGTTCTTCAAGGACAACATCAACAACCTGAAGGCGGGCGCGATCCTGCGCATTCCGGCCCGCGACGACATCGACCGGATCAGCATCGCCAGGGCCAACGCCGAAGTGCACCGCCAGTACGAGGATTGGCGTGGCACGCGTGCGCGCGCCGCGACGGTGGTGGCGGGTTCGGCGGCACAGGCCGCATCGGCGCCCGCGGCGGGTCGTGAGGCGGCGCCGGAATCCGACCGCCTGACGCTGGTGCCGCCGGCCGGCAGCGGCGGTTCGGCCACCAGCCGTCCCGGCGTCAACGGCGGCACCGGCAATGCCACCGTTGCCGGTCTGAAGCAGCAACTCGAAACCGACAGGGAAACGCTGACCAGCCTGCAGCAATCCAACCGCGATCTCGAATCGCGCGTGGAGAATCTGAAGGACATTTCCGAAAAGAGCGGCAAGCTGCTGAGCCTGAAGGATGCCACCGTGGCGGAATTGCAGCGCAAGCTGGCGGCGGTGCAGGCGCAGTCCGGAAAGGCCGCAGCGTCGGCGGCACCGGCTGCCTCGGGCATGCTGGCTGCGGCAACGCCGGCAGCGGCTTCGACGGCGCATGCCGCCGCGGCCGCCGCGAGCTCCAGCGCGCCGGTTGTCGCTGCGGCGGCCTCTTCCCACGTTGCCGCGGCGCACTCGGTGGTTGCGTCTGCAAAACCGCAAACCGTCAAACCGGAACCGGCCGTGCGTGCCGCCGCGAAAACCGTGCCGGCTGCGGCAACACCCTGGTACGGCCGCGGCCTCACCTGGCTGCTCGGCGGCCTGGTCGTGCTGGCGCTGATCCTGCTGGGCCTGCTGCAGCGGCGCCGGCGTGCGGCGGCGCCGGTCCTGCAGGCACCGCCGGCGGCGAAAGCCGGGGATTCCGCCGCACCGTTGCCGGCCGAAACCGGCGAGCACGGCTACGTGGATTCGCTGCGCGCGCAGATCGAGCAGGATCCGCACAATCTCGATCTGCGCCTGGAACTGTGCCGGCTGTATTTTGCGCACGACGAGGCCGCGAATTTCGAGGCCGCAGCCGAGGCCATGCGCGCGGTGGTGGAGAATCCGCACGGCCCCGAATGGCAGGAAGTGGTCGCGATGGGCCAGGATCTGCTGCCCGATCATCCGCTGTTCCAGACCCTGCGTGCGGATGCCGGCACGGAGCATGGCTACGCGTTCGGCACGGAACATGAAACCGGTGTTGACGATGACGGTGGAAGCTTCCGGCCGGATGCGGCCGGCGGTTCCGGCAGCGCGGTTTCCGATTCCGAACGCGCGGCCGCCGACCAGCTGCTGTCGTACTACCAGCAACCGGAACCCGCTGCGGCGTCTTCGCTGCGGGAGCCGGAGGCCGCGCCCGCGGCGGCCGGCTATCCGTACGGCGACGATGCGGTCGACACCAAGCTCGACCTCGCACGGGCGTACATGGACATGGGCGATCCGATCGGCGCGCGTGCCATGCTGGAAGAAGTGCTGGAAGAGGGCACCCAGCTCCAGAAGGACGAGGCGCAACGGCTGCTGGAAAGCCTGGGGTGATGCAGGCAGGAAGGACGAGGAAGGCCTGAGCGCGGGCCCGCGCGTGCAGCTTCCGCCATCCCTTTCCCGCTTCCCGCCTTCCGTTCCCGTCCATGCGCATCGCCCTCGGCATCGAGTACGACGGCACCGGTTTTCTCGGCTGGCAGCGCCTGGCGCACGGGCCAAGCGTGCAGGCGGCGGTCGAGAAAGCCCTGTCGTTCGTGGCCGACCATCCGGTCGAAGTGACTTGCGCGGGCCGCACCGATGCCGGCGTGCACGCGCGTTGTCAGGTCGTGCATTTCGACAGCGATGCGCGGCGCGACGCGCGCGCCTGGGTGCTGGGCGCGACCACCCGCCTGCCGCATGCCGTTGCGGTACTGTGGGCGCGTGAAGTACCGGACGATTTTCATGCGCGTTTTTCCGCCCGCTCCCGGCGCTACCGCTACGTGATCCTGAACCGCGCGGTCCGTCCCGCGCTGGAGGCGCGCCATGCCGCGTGGGAACGGAGGCCGCTGGACGCCGAAGCGATGCACCGGGCCGCGCAGGCGCTGACCGGCGAGCACGATTTCTCGGCGTTCCGGGCGGCCTCCTGCCAGTCGCCGCACGCCCGGCGCACCGTCACGGACATCCGCGTGTGGCGGGAAGGCCAACACGTGCTGATGGAGATCGAGGCGAATGCCTTTTTGCACCACATGGTGCGCAACATCGCGGGTTCGCTGCTGGAAGTCGGGCGCGGCGAGCGGACCGGTGCATGGCTCGCCGGACTGCTGGCAACCGGCGACCGCGCGGCGGCGGGCGTGACCGCGCCGGCGCAGGGTCTCACCTTCCTCGGCCCCCGCTATCCGGCACAATGGGGACTTCCGCCCGAAGTCTCCCTGCAGGACTGCGCCTCGCGCGACTGAAACCGGCATGTTCCGTACCCGCGTGAAAATCTGCGGCATCACCCGCATCGAGGATGCGCTGCTCGCGTGCGAACTGGGCGCGGACGCAATCGGGCTGGTGATGACGCCGTCCAGCCCGCGTTGCGTGTCCATCGAACGCGCGCGCGCGATTCGCGACAGCTTGCCGGCCTTCGTGGATGCGGTGATCCTGGTGCACGATTTGCCGGCGGAGCAGGTGCGGGACGCGGTGCGCGGCGTGCGGCCCGATCTGGTCCAGTTTCACGGCAGTGAAGACGCGGCGTTTTGCGAATCCTTCGCCTGCCGGTACATCAAGGCGATCGGCATGGACGGAGACGTCGATGTACGGGCGCTCGCCGCGGTTCATCCGGCGGCGAGCGGCTTCGTGCTGGACGGCCATCCGCCCGGGCAGCAGGGTGGACAGGGCAGGCGTTTCGACTGGTCGCGCATTCCGCGCGGCCTCGGCCGGCCGATCATCCTGGCCGGCGGCTTGAATGCCGGCAACGTCGCCGAAGCGATCCGTGTGGTGCGGCCGTGGGGGGTGGATCTGGCCAGCGGCGTCGAATCCTCGCCCGGCATCAAGGATGCCGCGAGCATGCGCGCATTCTTCGCGGCGGTCGCGTCAGCGGAAGCGGAAAGCCGCTCCGCAGACCAACGCGAATGAACGCAAGGCCGGCTTTTTACTCGTGCCCATTCGCGGATTGATTTGAAAAACGAGCGATACCATGCAGATTGCCGATTACCATGCCTATCCCGATGCACACGGCCGCTTCGGTCCCTACGGGGGCACCTTCGTCGCCGAGACCCTGATTGCGCCGCTGGAGGAACTCACCGCCGCCTACACGCGCCTGCGCGACGATCCGGCGTTCCAGCGAGAATTCACCGACGATCTGAAGCACTACGTCGGCCGTCCTTCGCCGATCTATCACGCCAGGCGTCTGTCGCAACAGGTCGGCGGGGCACAGATCCTGCTGAAGCGCGAGGACCTGAACCACACCGGCGCGCACAAGATCAACAACACGGTCGGGCAGGCGCTGGTGGCGCGCGCGATGGGCAAGCGCCGGATCATCGCCGAAGCCGGCGCAGGCCAGCACGGCGTGGCGACCGCCACGGTGTGTGCGCGTTTCGGCATGAAATGCGTGGTGTACATGGGCGCGGTGGACATCGAGCGCCAGAAGATCAACGTGTACCGGATGAAACTGCTGGGCGCCGAAGTGGTGCCGGTGAGGTCCGGTTCGCAGACGCTCAAGGACGCGCTGAACGAGGCGCTGCGCGACTGGGTGACCAACGTCGCCGACACCTTCTACATCATCGGCACGGTGGCAGGGCCGCATCCGTATCCGATGATGGTGCGCGATTTCAACGCCGTGGCGGGGCGCGAGGCGCGCGCGCAGATGCTGGAGGAATACGGCCGCCTGCCGGACGTGCTCACGGCCTGCGTGGGCGGCGGTTCCAACGCGATCGGCCTGTTCCACGCCTTCCTCAATGATCGCGATGTGCGAATCGTCGGCGCGGAAGCGGCGGGGGAGGGTCTGGCCACGGGCCGGCACGCAGCCTCGCTTGCGGCAGGCCGCCCCGGCGTGCTGCACGGCAACCGCACGTACGTTCTCTGCGATGACGACGGCCAGATCACCGAAACGCATTCGGTCTCGGCGGGTCTCGACTATCCCGGCGTCGGCCCCGAGCACGCGTTCCTGAAGGACACCGGCCGTGCCGAGTATGTGGGCGTCACCGATGACGAAGCCCTCGCGGCGTTTCACCTGCTCTGCGAAACCGAGGGCATCCTCGCCGCACTGGAATCCAGTCACGCGGTGGCACAGGCGATCAAGCTGGCGCGCGACTATCCGAAAGACGCGCTGATCCTGTGCAATCTTTCCGGCCGCGGCGACAAGGATGTGCATACGATTTCGAAACGGGAAGGGATGGAGCTGTGAGACGCGAGACGTCCGCTCGCTGTGCTCGCTCAGACGTGAGATGGGAAGCACGCTACGGCTGTACGTCTCACGTCTCACGTCTCACGTCTAACTCGCCATGAACCGAATCGATGTTTGTTTCAGCAAACTGGCCGCAAGCAAAAGCGCCGCGCTGATTCCCTTCATCACCGCCGGCGACCCGCTGCCGGAGGCGACGGTTGCGGTGATGCACGCGCTGGTCGGGGCGGGCGCCGACCTGATCGAACTGGGGATGCCGTTCTCCGATCCGATGGCGGACGGTCCCGTGATCCAGCACGCCGACGAACGCGCGTTGCGCCGTCATGTCGGCATCGCCGACATCCTCGGCTGGGTGCGCACGTTCCGCGAGCGCGACGCCGGAACGCCGGTCGTGCTGATGGGGTATCTGAACCCGATCGCGATCCACGGCATCGAGCGCTTCGCGGGCGAAGCGCGTGAAGCCGGCGTCGATGGCGTGCTGGTGGTGGATTGTCCGATCGAGGAGGATGCGTTCCTGCAGCCGTTGCGGGACGCCGGCCTCGAACGCATCCTGCTGGTTGCGCCGACCACTTCGGAAGCACGTCTGGCGCGCGCGATCGATGCCGCGGAAGGCTACCTCTACTACGTGTCGTTCGCGGGCATCACCGGCGCGTTGAAACTGTCGGTACCCGATGTCGCGGCACGCGTCGCGAACCTGCGGGCGCGCGCCGGTGTGCCGGTCGCGGTCGGTTTTGGCATCAAGGACGGCGCCAGCGCGAAAGCGATCGCCGGATTCTGCGATGCGGTGGTGATCGGCTCGGCGCTGGTGGAGCGCCTCGCGGATGCCGCCGACGTCCATGCCGCATGCGAAAGGGCGCAGACCTTCCTGGCGCCGATCCGCAAGGCGCTGGACGAAGGCAGGTCCTTGCGCTGATCCGGGATTGCCTGTGCGGATTCGTTGCCGGTTGACATTCGTTGTATGCTTTCCGATTGAATCCGTTGCCGGAACCTGCCCGTGTCCTGGCTGCAGAAACTGACATCGCCGCGCATCCGCACCGAAGGCACGCCCCAGAAGGGCAAGGTGCCGGAAGGCGTGTGGGAGAAATGCGCCGGCTGCGGCGTGGTGCTGTACCGTCCGGAGCTGGAACGCAACCTGATGGTGTGTCCCAAGTGCGGGCATCACCATCCGATCGGCGCACGCATGCGGCTGGCGTCGTTCCTGGACGAAGGCGGCAGCGAGATCGCCGCGAACCTCGCGCCGGTCGATGCGCTGAAGTTCAAGGATTCCAGGCGTTACCGCGACCGCATCCTGGCCGCGCAGAAGGCCAGCGGCGAGAAGGATGCGCTGGTGGCGATCGAGGGCACGCTGAAGGCGATGCCGGTGATCGCCTGCGCATTCGAGTTCTCCTTCATCGGCGGCTCGATGGGATCGGTGGGCGGCGAGAAGTTCGCCCGTGCCGGCGAACGCGCGCTGGCAGGCAGGCTGCCGCTGGTGTGCTTCTCGGCCAGCGGCGGAATGCGGATGCAGGAAGGCCTGTTGTCGCTGTTGCAGATGGCCAAGGTGTCGGCGGTGCTGGGCCGCCTGCGCGCTGCGGGCGTGCCCTACCTCAGCGTGCTGACCAACCCGTCCACCGGCGGCGTCTCGGCCAGCCTGGGCATGCTGGGGGACATCAACATCGCCGAGCCCAAGGCGCTGATCGGCTTCGCCGGTCCGCGCGTGATCGAGCAGACGGTGCGCGAAACGCTGCCCGAAGGTTTCCAGCGTTCCGAATTCCTGCTCGATCATGGCGCGATCGACATGATCGTCGATCGCCGCCAGATGCGCGATCGCATCGCCGATCTGCTGGCGATCCTGATGCAGCGCGCGAAGGTGGCGTAAGCCCTTGCGCGGTCAGCCTGGTGGCATGCATCGCATGTGTCTGCATGCCGGTGCTTCGCGCCATGACGGGCGAATGACACCCATGTCTTTTTCTGCGCGCGAGACGCGCACGGAAAAAGACAAGGACGTCGGGGTGCGCACGCCATGAAAACGCTCGACGAATGGCTGCAATACCAGCAGCGCATCCACGCGCGCGGTATCGAGCTGGGGCTGGAGCGTGTGCGCGAGGTATGGCGGAGGATGGGCGCGCCGCGGCCGGCGCCGGTCGTGATCACGGTCGGCGGCACCAACGGCAAGGGCTCGACCGTCGCGTTTCTGGAAGCGATGCTGCGCGCAGGCGGGATGCGTGTCGGCGCGTACACCTCGCCGCATATCCTGCGCTACAACGAGCGGGTGCGCATCGACGGCGCCGAGGCGGCCGATGACGCCCTGGTCGCGGCATTCGGGCGCATCGAAACCGCCCGCGGCGAAACGTCGCTGACCTATTTCGAATTCGGCACGCTGGCCGCATTCGACGTGTTTGCAAAAGCCGGGCTCGATGTCGCGCTGCTGGAAGTGGGGCTCGGCGGACGGCTGGATGCGGTGAACATCATCGATGCCGACTGCGCGATCGTCACCACGGTCGACCTCGACCACATGGAATACCTCGGCAATGATCGCGAGCTGATCGGACGCGAGAAGGCCGGCATCTTCCGGGCGGACAAGCCGGCGATCGCGGGCGAAAGCGACCCGCCGCGCAGCCTGGTCGAACACGCGCGGAACCTGGGCGCCAGGCTGGAAGTGTTCGGACGCGACTTCGGCTGGACACCTCAGGCCGACGGGCTGCAGTGGTGGCATCGCGGGGCGCGCGATCCGGCCGCCGGGTCATCGCAACAGGCGGACGCGCCGATCGCGCTGCGGGGTGCGCTGGCGCTGGAAGGCGCGTTCCAGTACCACAATGCCGCGGCGGCGATCGCCGCGCTGCGCGCGCTGGGCGATCGCGTGCGCTGGGATCCCTCGGCCTTGGTGAAACCGGTGCAGGCGGATGCACCCCTGCTGGCCGGGCGCCTGCAACGCATCGCCGGATGCCCCGACCTGATCGTGGACGTGGCGCACAACCCGCAGGCCGCGCGCGCGCTGGCGCTGTGGCTGGACCGGCACCCGGCGAAAGGCGTCACGCACGCCGTGTTCGGGGCGCTCGGCGACAAGGACATCGAGGGCATCGCCGCGGCGCTGGGCCCGCGCATCGCGCACTGGCACCTGGCCGGGCTGGAGGCGGAATCGCCCCGCGGCGCCTCCGTGTGCGAACTGTCCGCGCGGGTACGCCGTGCCTTGCCGGGGGCGTCGTGCAGCGAGCATCCGGATGTCGTCACGGCGTTGTCGGCGGCGTGCGATGCGGCCAGAACCGGGGATCGCATCCTCGCGTTCGGATCGTTTTTCGTCGTGGCGTCGGTGCTGCGCGCCTGCCGCGTATAATCGCCGCAAGCCTGTCACGAGGCCGCGCCCATGGAACCGTCCCTGAAAGTCCGTCTGCTAGGCGCCGCCGTGCTGATCGCCCTGGCGGTGATCTTCATCCCGATGCTGTTTTCCGGCTCGAACGAAATCACCGGCCCCAGCCTCAACGCGCCTGCGCCGCCGGACCAGCAGTTGCAGACGCGCACGCTGCAGGTCGGGCCGGGCGCTGCGTCGGCGGGTTCCAGCACCGCCGCGGCGGTTGCCGACCCCGACCACGTCGCCACGCTCGACCTTGACAAGGCCGGCGCGCAACCCGCCACCGCGACGCTCGCGGCGGCATCGTCGGGTGCACCGGTGTCGCCCGCCTCGCCAGCGGCACCGGCCGTTTCCTCCGTGCCGGCACAGGCCGGGCCGGCGCGGACAGAACCCGCCAAGACCGCCGCGCTTTCCGGGACAGGGCCGGCGGCTCAACCGTTGCCCGGCGGTGCCGGGGCCGCGGCCACCTTGGCTTACACCATCAATCTGGGGGTGTATGCCGACCGCGCCAACGCCGACAGGCTGATCGCGAATGCGCGCAAACAAGGTTTCAGCGCGAGCGGCGCGCCGGAAACCTTGCACGGCAAGCCGGTGACGCGCGTTCGGGTCGGGCCGTTCGCAAGTCGCGCCGCGGCCGAGGCCGCGCGGCTGAAACTGAAAGCCGCCGAGCCGGGTGTGCCGATGGCGGTGGAGGCGGGCGCCGCCACCCAGACCGCCGATGCAACGCCTGCCGCATTGCCCGCGGGCAAGCCGGGTGGCTGGGCGGTGCAGCTCGGCGCATTCAACAACCAGAACCAGGCCAACATGCTGCGTGACCGCTTGCGGCAGCAGGGTTTCGACGGTTACGTGGACAGCGTGTCTTCTGCCGGCGGGACCTTGTGGCGTGTGCGTGCAGGCCCGGTCACCGCGCGTGACGCCGCCGAAACGCTGCGCGCGCAGATCGCGCAGCGGATGAAGATCAACGGCCTCATCGTGACGCAGTCGCGATGAGGCCGCGCTGAGCCGCGTATTCCGAGCAGAACGGCGATCATGGCAATTCGCTCCCCGCGCCGGCCTCCTTTCCCATGGGGCGAGGTGGACAAGCGCGGTGCCTGGCAGGTGAGGAAGGTGTACGGATACGCGCCGTGAATGACGCCGACTACGCGATCCTCGCCGTGCTGGGCCTGTCCATGCTGTTCGGGCTGTTTCGCGGTTTCGTGGGCGAGGTGCTGTCGCTGGCATGCTGGATCGCGGCGTTCTGGGTGGCGTGGGCGTTCGGTGCACGGGTCGCCGCGTTCTACTCGGGCTTCCTGCACGAACCCGTCGCCTGCATCGTCGCCGGCTATCTCACCTGTTTCCTGGGTGTGCTGGTCGCGGGCGCGCTGGTCGGCTGGATAATGCGGAAGCTGCTGCGTGGCGGGGGGCTCGGCGGCGGCGACCGTTTCCTGGGCATGCTGTTCGGGTTGGCGCGCGGGTTGCTGCTGGTCACCGGCGCGGTGCTGATGCTGGGCTTCACGCCGCTGCCGCACGAGGCACCTTGGTGGCGGCACTCGCTGTTGCTGCCGGGTTTCGAGCAGGGTGCGGGCTGGCTGTCGAGGCAGTTGCCCCCCGAGGTGACGAAATATCTGGAAATCGGCGGCAAGGCCTTGCCGATGTTGCCGAACGTACCCATATCGTCCCTGCCCGGGGCGCCCGATCCTGCGCCCGCGTCGTCGGCGGCGCCAAGGCCGGAGGGCGCGCCGGTTCACCATGGCCGGTAGCGTGATATGGGACAATGGCGCGCCGCGAACCGCCCGTGCCAACCCGTTCCGGAGAATTCGGGTCGATGTGGCTTTCCAGCCTCATCGAGTCAATGGGGCGGCATCGCCGGCAGCATGGCGATGCGGGGTTCGTGGGTGTCTGATCGTGCGGGTGCGAAGCGGAACCGGCTCGCTCCTCTGAGGCGCAAAGGTCCATGTGCGGAATCATCGGCATCGTCGGCAAGAGTGAAGTCGCCACCGCGTTGTACGACGCGCTGACGGTGCTCCAGCACCGCGGCCAGGACGCGGCCGGCATCGCCACCTTCGACGGCAGGCGCCTGCACATCCGGCGCGGGCCGGGGCTGGTGCGCGACGTGTTCAGCGCGCGCGACATGCAGGAACTGCGCGGACATGCCGGCATCGGGCATTGCCGCTATCCCACCGCGGGCGCCGAGGGCTCGGAGGAGGCGCAGCCGTTCTACGTGAATTCTCCCTATGGCATCGCCTTCGCGCACAACGGCAACCTGATCAACACCGAACAGTTGCGGCGCGAGATGTTCGAGGACGACCGCCGCCACATCAATACCGATTCCGATTCCGAGATCCTGTTGAACGTGCTGGCACACGAACTGCAGATCCAGGAACGCCATGCACTCACGCCCGACGAACTGTTCAAGGCGGTGGCCGGCCTGCACGCACGTGCGAAGGGCGGCTACGCCTGCGTCGCGCTGATCGTTGGCTACGGCCTGCTGGCGTTCCGCGATCCGCACGGCATCCGCCCGCTGGTGCTGGGCGAGCGCGACACGCCGCAGGGCAGCGAATACGCGTTTGCGTCCGAATCGGTGGCATTCGACATCCTGGGTTTCAGGCGCGTGCGCGACGTGGCGCCGGGCGAGGCGGTGTTCGTCGGTCTGGACGGCAGGCTGTCGGCACGCCGCTGCGCGGAAGGCGCGGTGCACGCCCCGTGCATCTTCGAATACGTGTATCTCGCGCGGCCCGATTCGATGATCGAGGACGTGTCGGTGTACAAGGCGCGCCTGCGCATGGGCGAGAAGCTGGCCGCCAAGATCCTGCGCGAACGCCCCGCCCACGACATCGATTCGGTGATCCCGATTCCCGACACCTCGCGCACCGCGGGCTCGACGCTGGCGACCATGCTGGGCGTGCCCTTCCGCGAGGGCTTCGTCAAGAACCGCTACATCGGGCGCACCTTCATCATGCCCGGGCAGGGTGAGCGGGTGCGTTCGGTGCGGCGCAAGCTCAATCCGATTCCGCTGGAGTTCCGGGGCAAGAACGTGCTGCTGGTGGACGACTCGATCGTGCGCGGCACCACGTCGAAGCAGATCGTGCAGATGGCGCGCGAGGCAGGCGCGAGGAAGGTGTATTTCGCCTCGGCCGCGCCGCCGGTGCGCTACCCGAACGTGTACGGCATCGACATGCCGGCCGCTGCCGAGCTGGTCGCGCACGGCCGCACGGTCGAAGAGGTGCGCGAGTGGATCGGCGCCGACTGGCTGGTCTATCAGGACCTGCCCGACCTGATCGACGCCGTGGCCGAGGGCAACGAGCAGCTCAAGCACTTCGACGATTCCTGTTTCTCCGGGAACTACGTTACCGGCGTCGAACAGGCCTACCTGCAGGAACTGGAATTCGCGCGGTCGGACGAGGCCAAGGCGCAGCGGCGCAGCGCCTGAGTGATCCGCGCGGTTCGTGCGCGAGGGCACACTCCATGCCGGCATTGCGGTTCAGGCATGCGGCTCGGGTTCCGCTCCGTCGATCGCTCGTCTATGATCCGGCGAACGTGGCGGCAGCGGCGCCGCGCGGGGAGTGCTGGCGATGCCGATGCGGCGACTCGTCGTGCTGTTCGACGGTACCTGGAACAAGGTGCAAACCCACACCAACGTGGAACGGCTGTGGCGGCTGGTCGCGCCGGTTGACGGCGGCGGCCGCGAGCAGATCTGCAAATACGTGGTCGGCGTCGGTGTCGCGCCGGGCATCAAGCATCTCCTGGGTGGCGCGTTCGGACTGGGCCTGTCCGACAACGTGCAGCAGGGCTACCAGTGGCTGTCGGAGCAGTGGCGCGACGGCGACGAGATATGGCTGTTCGGCTTCAGCCGCGGCGCTTATACGGCACGCAGCCTGGGCGGCCTGATCCGCAAGTGCGGATTGCTGAAACCCGACGCGCAGGCGCGGGTCGCGCGCGCGGCGGTCGATCAGGCCTACGGCCTTTATCGCAACGACCTGCATCCGGACGACCCGCAGATGGTCGCCTTTCGTGCCGCCAATTCGCGCGAGGCCGGGATCCGCTTCATCGGCGTGTGGGACACGGTCGGTGCGCTGGGCATCCCCGAGGTGGGCTCGTGGTTCCCGTTCGCGCGCAGCCGTTACGCGTTCCACGACACCGAACTCAGCAAGATCGTGCAGTACGCCTATCAGGCCCTGGCGCTGGACGAACACCGCGCCGATTTCGCGCCGACCAAATGGACGCGCCCGGCGCAGACGCTGGCGCCCGGCCAGTCGCCCACCGCGCGGAAACCGGAGCAGATCGATGTGGAGCAGCGCTGGTTCGTGGGCGCGCATTCCGACGTGGGCGGCGGCGAGCAAACCGATGGCGCGGGACACAGCCCCGATACCTTGCCGGAAATCGCGCTCTCATGGCTGCAGGCCAAGGCTGCTGCAGCCGGGCTGGCGTTCGACGAAGCGTACGTGCCGGCGCCCGGTGCCGAACGTGCGGTGCCCAACGATTCCTACGCCGAATTCATGTACGGCCTGTACCGGGTGTTCAAGCGGCCCTACGAGCGCGTGATCGGCGGCGGCGTCAACGAAACCATCGACGATTCGGTCTGGAAGAAATGGAACGAGGATGCCGGCTACCGCCCGTTGTCCCTGGAAACCGCGATGCAGGCCGGTTTGGTCGTGCAGGGTTCCGGTGCCGTGAAATGACGCTGTTCGGCATGGCGAAACACTGCCTCGACTGCACCGCGCCGGAAGCAAAGGTCGTTCTGACACGGCAGGCATTCGATGCGCTACGCGCGGGCGAGCTGCCGCCGCACGATGACGGCGCGCGACCCGCGCCGATCGGCACTCCGGGCCGTCCCGACCGGCCGCGTCTGGTACCACCGCGGGAATTGCCGCATCGCGGGCTCGGCAGCGAGGAAGGCCGCGCCGCGCTGGTGCACGCGGTCGCGCACATCGAATTCAACGCGATCAATCTTGCGTGGGATGCGGTGTACCGCTTCCGGGGCATGCCCGATGATTACTACCGCGACTGGGCTTCCGTCGCGCACGACGAGGCGCGGCATTTCACGATGTTGTCCGCACGCCTCGCGCAGCTCGGCCGCGCCTATGGCGATTTCGACGCCCACGACGGTCTGTGGGAAATGGCCGTCAAGACGTCCGGTTCGTGCCTCGCGCGGATGGCGCTGGTGCCGCGGGTGCTGGAAGCGCGCGGGCTGGACGTCACGCCCGGCATGATCGCACGCCTGCGCGCGGTCGGCGACGACGCCACCGCCGAGATCCTGGAAGTGATCCTGCGCGAAGAGGTGCGGCACGTTGCCTCCGGCACGCGCTGGTTCCGCTGGTGCTGCGAACGGGAGGGGCGCGATCCCGATGCGACCTTCGCGGAACTGCTGCGTGCATACGTGCCCGGCGGCCTGAAAGGCCCGTTCAACCTCGACGCGCGCCGCGCCGCCGGATTCGGCGATGCGGAGTTGTCGCGGCTGGCGAACGTTTGAACGCAGCCGAATTCAATGTTCCGCGGGCTGAACCTGCGGCGGTGGCGGCAACACCAGCTTCAGGTACGGCGGCGGCGCGTCCTGCCCGGGCGGCACCCAGTCGTGCGCGGGCTTGCCGGCCGGTCCCAGCGAGCGGATGTAGGCGTACATGTCCGCCAGATCCCTGTCGCTCAGATAGCGGAACGTCCACCACGGCATCGCCGGGCGCGCCTTCAACGTGCGCGCCTTCTGGATCCACTGCTTCAGGGTCAGATTCTGGAAGTAGAGCCGCAGGTTGGGCGGGTAGGTCGTGCCCCACGGCCCCTGGAAATTGAAGCCGCCGCCGGTCAGCAGCACGTCTCTGGGCGCCTGTCCGCCGTTCTGCGCCCATCCGGGCGTGTGGCAGTCATTGCAATTGCCGTAGCCGACCAGGAATTCGCCGTGCTTGATGGATTTCTGACTGGCGGGCGCGGCGGCGGCCGTGTGCACGAAAGCGGCCAGCAGTGCGCTGGCCGCCAAGGTCAATACCGCTTTCATTGTGGATTCCCCCTCTCTCCTTGTGGCCCGCAGTCCCGACGACGGTGGCCACGTCCGGAGTATTCGCCAGCGGCACGCGCCGCGCAAGTGCCCTGCCCCGGGTGTACGCTCAATGTTTTCGCAGCAGACCGGAGGGGCGCCATGTCGATGCGGAAGGGCTTGATCGTGCTGGCTACGTGCGCGATGGCGGCCGTGGCATGGGCGGCACGGCCGCCGCAAGCACCCGCCGCCGGAGCCGTCACCGGCGTATTCCTCCTCACCGCCGATCGCGTGTTCGACGCACGCAGCGAACAGGCGCACGCGGGCTGGGCGGTGCTGGTGGAAGACGGCAGGATCGCCGCGGTCGGGCCGCGCGGTTCGATCAAGGCGCCCGCCGATGCAAAGACCATCGACTTGCCCGGCACCACGCTGCTGCCGGGCCTGATCGACGCGCACTCGCACATCTTCCTGCACCCGTACAACGAGACGCTTTGGAACGACCAGGTGCTGAAGGAACCGCTGCCGTACCGCACGATCGAGGCGGTCAACCACGTGCGCGACACGCTGATGGCGGGCTTCACCGCGCTGCGCGACCTCGGCACCGAAGGCGCGGGTTACGCCGACGTGCAGGTGCAGAAGGC
>JAJPHQ010000034.1 GCA_021325195.1 Gammaproteobacteria bacterium
TCCAGCGACAGCGTGCACAGCGAGGTGGTGATCACCGATGCCAACCGCAACGTGGTGGAACGGACCTACTACGCGCCGTACGGGCAGGTGCTGAACCGGTCCCTGCGCGATGGGCCGGGTTACACCGGCCACGAGGAGGATCCCGAGACCTCGCTGGTGTACATGCAGCAGCGGTACTATGACCCGGAGGCGGGTAGGTTCCTCTCGGCCGATCCGGTTGAAGCAGCCGACAACGGAGCTAACTTCAACCGGTACTGGTATGCCAAGGACAATCCCTATCGATATACGGACCCCGATGGACGGTGCGCAGACGGATTTAGCTGCGACCAAATCGTGCAGTCCTTCGGGGCGCACCCGGTGTCGACGCAAACTGCTGAATTTGCAGCCAGTGCACTTCCGGTTGCAGGCGATGTTGTCAACGTCGCAGATGCGGTCAAGAACCCAAGTGCGTTAACTATTACTGCAGCAGTCATCGGAGTCATTCCGGAGGGTGGTGCTTTAGTCGGCAAAGCACTGAAGACAGCAGCGAAGATTTTTGGCAAGGCGCAAGTAACCCTAAAGGCAGGGAAAGAAACGATGCACGCTGCAACCAGCGCACGAATTGCTGCCGAGGAAGCGACCCGTGCTGATGCCAAGAGCGTGCATCTTAATCAGACTATCGGTACTGCAACCGGCGATGAAGTCAAATCTTCGCTACGTCCCGATGTGCAGACGGTTCGCACAGATGGCAAAGTCGACGTTCAAGAAGTGCTGTCGCCAGGACAAGATGCAAATGCTTCAGCTGCTAAATACAACAATGCATTGGGCAATAAGGCTGGCACAATTAAGTGTGTTCCACAAGACAAGTGTTAGTTAATCACGCATGGAATATGAAAACGTCTACGCGCTGGACGACGAGCATCCAATTCCAAACTTGGATGTGGTGGATGTAAATACTGTAAAGAAAAGCGGCGGCTCAGATTTATTTATTGTGGTGGCAACCCCGCTTTCCGATGACCATCGGTCACTCCAACGTTTGTTGCGCAAGATCGAGCGCTATCTGGAATTCATGCACACAGCAGAGTTTCGCGCAGAGAGCGGAATTTCCACCATTGAAAATACAAACATCATAGTGAAGATTCACCCGGATTCGGCTCCGGCCGTGTTTGAATTGCTGGAGCGCAGCAAACCGTGGGTGACGGATAACGACGCTAATCTTGTTATTGATACGCAGCTTTAACTCGCCAAGGCCCCCACCCCGGGCCCTCTGCATTTTAGCGGCTGCGCGGGTGTCAACGTGCTTGCGCGAGCAATGAGTCGAGAACTTCAGTAGAGAGAAAAGGAGAAAAGGGGTCAGGTTCATTCCTCTAACAAACAAGCTCAGGTATTACGAAATGCAATGGAAGCTGGGCGTCGTGAAACGTCTCCTGCTCGCAATGACATTGCTCTGCTTGTTCGCGCTGGCGCAACCGGCCTTGGCCGCTGACACGGTGTACTACTACTCCAGCGACAGCGTGCACAGCGAGGTGGAGAAGTGGACCCGGAAATTTGAACAGCACGATAAGTGGCTGAGCTGCTCCCCATCGGCGATGATGATCGCCGCAGAAGGAGCCAAGCATGAGTCGCAGACCGCGTCGTAATCACTCACCGGAGTTCAAGGCCAAGGTGGCGTTGGCTGCCGTCAAGGGCGAGAAGCCGCTGGCGGAGCTGGCCGAGCAGTTTGACGTCCACCCGAATCAGATCACGCAGTGGAAGGGTCAGTTGCTGGAACGGGCTGCCACGGCGTTCGGCAGCGGCCAGCCGACGGAGGCTCCGGTGGATCTGAGGGCACTGCACGCCAAGATCGGCGAGTTGACGCTGGAGAACGATTTTTTAGAACACGCGCTCGTCAAGGCGGGATTGTTGAGCG
This sequence comes from Gammaproteobacteria bacterium, assembly GCA_021325195.1. GTDB lineage: Bacteria > Pseudomonadota > Gammaproteobacteria > Xanthomonadales > Rhodanobacteraceae > 66-474. Next base: position 1,889 of record JAJPHQ010000034.1, read on the forward strand.
CAAAGCGATGATCGACCGCACGCATCCTCTGCCGTTGGCGCGGCAAGCCAAGCTGGCCGAGATCAGCCGGGGCAGCGTGTATTACCTGCCGCGGCCGGTAAGCGACTCCGATCTGGCGCTGATGCGCCGGATCGATGCACTGCACCTGGAATGTCCGTTCGCCGGCAGCCGGATGTTGCGCGACCTGCTGCGCCAGGAAGGCGTCAGGGTGGGCCGCAAGCACGTGCGCACCCTGATGCGGCGGATGGGCATCGACGTGCTCTACCGCAAGCCCAACACCAGCAAGCGGCACCCCGCGCACCCGATCTACCCATACCTGCTGCGGGGCCTGAAGATCGAACGCCCCAACCAGGTATGGGCCATGGACATCACGTATATCCCGATGGCGCGGGGCTTCGTGTACCTCGCCGCCGTGGTCGACTGGTACAGCCGGCGCATCCTGGCCTGGCGGCTGTCGATCACGCTGGACACCGCGTTTTGCATCGAGGCCGTCGAGGAAGCCATGCAACGTTACGGCAAGCCCGAGATCTTCAACACCGATCAGGGTTGCCAGTTCACCAGCGAGGCGTTCACGCGCGTGCTCAAGGATGCCGGTATCGCCCTCAGCATGGACGGCAAGGGCTGCTGGCGCGACAACGTGTTCGTCGAACGGCTGTGGAAGACGATCAAGTACGAAGAGGTTTATCTGAAAGCCTACGATTCCGTCAGCCATGCGCGTCAATCGCTGGCGAGCTACATCGCCTTTTACAACACGCGGCGACCCCACAGCAGCCTTGACCGGCAAACGCCCGATCAGGTGTACTTCAACCAACCGCTGCCCCTGCCCAAGGCAGCTTGAACCGAGCAGGCATCCACTTATCGAACCGGGTTCGACTGTTCAAACGAGTGGGTCCACTTCTCCGCCTCCACCTCCGCCACCACCAAGGGATAAGGACCAGTGATTCACGAGGGATATTCTTTGAATCGGTTGTTATCTGTAATTTGGCTTTCCACCAGCAGTTTTGGCGGGCTGCTAGTTTTCCCGGCTATTAAATCATATTTGTGGATGGTTGTAATACCCGTGGTATTTGCGTATTTGGCGTACCGTCAGTTGGTTTATGCAAAGAGCCGAAAGATACTTTTGCTAACGTCAATTGCAGAATTGGTCATTGGAATTGTTGTTGGCCAGATTTTTTACCGAGATGGTGAGCTTTCAGGTACAGGCGTTGCGATAATTATGCTCGCATTTGCTGCATCTGTAGTCAGCTTGTGGTGCATTTGGGCAGTTGAGAAAGACAAAGCTTCGTGAATAGCGTTTGTACGTCGTGAACAGACGAGGCCCGCAGTGCGGGCCTTGTGCGTTTTGGCGGTTGCATTGATGTCAGCGTGCTTGCGCGAGCAGGGAATCGAAGACTTCGCTGACCATGCGCTGGCGGGCGCGCGGGAGTTGGCTGACGCGTTCGAGTTGCTGCTGAATCTTTGGACTTGGCCCACGCTTGGCGCTGCGCTTGGCGTCACCGTAAGCTTCCCTGATCCGTAGGCACCGCGAAAGTATGTACAAGTTGGGTAATGACCGTGTTTGCGCGGCGGTTACGTCATGCAACAAAAAACGCCCGGCTTGCGGCCGGGCGTTTGCATGACTGCATGCACGAGCGTGCAGGCGATCAGCCTTTCAGGCAGGTGCTCATGAAGCTCTTGCGTGCGTCGCCCTTGAGACCCTTGGTCTTGGCGTCGGCGCTGCAGGTCTTCATCCTTTCCTGCGGAGTGGTCTTGCTCTTTTCCATCGGCGTGGCCGCTGCGGTGGTCTTGGCGGGTTCGGCCGCGGTCGACTTGCCGTGCAGGCAGTTGCTCATGAACGTCTTGTGGGCTTCGCCCTTCATGCCCTTGGACTGATGGCTGCACTCGGCCATCTTCTGCTGCGACGAGGTCATCGGTTTGGCGGCCGTGGAACTCGCGGCGAAGGCCGGCACGGCAGCCATGGCGCCCAGCGACAGGGCCAGCGCCAGCATCGAGGAACGGATCCTCATGGTTTCTCTCCTGGTGGTTACCGGCGCTCATTGCCGGCGAGGCGAACTATACGCCCGCGGGTCGCGGGGAATCCTGAGCGCCAGCCTACCGGCCGCGCGGCAACACGGCCGGTTCAGACTGGAGAAAGCGAGACGTTAGGCGATCGTTATCCGGCTCGACCGCGTCAGGCGGCGGCGCGGGAAGCCTGCACACCGACCTGCTGGCGCGGGCCGTTCCGCAGCGCTTCGCGGACGTGCGCGATCATCAGGTCCACTTCCGCTTCGGTGATCGCGAAGTGCGGGGTGAAGCGCAGCGAATTGGCGCCGCCGTGGATCACGTTGATGCCGCGCTCGCGCATGTATTCCTCGATCGAACCTGCGCCGTAACACTTGAACTGGGGCGCCAGTTCGCAGGAGAACAGCAGGCCGGTGCCCTGCACCCTGGTGATCAGACCGGGCAGTTCGTCCTTCAGCGCGTTCAATTTCCTCACCAGCTCGGCGCCGCGGTTACGGATGTTGGCGCGCAGCGCGGGCGTGAGTTGTTCCAGCACCGCGCAGGCGATGTCCAGCGCGCGCGGGTTGGCCGTCATGGTGTTGCCGTACACGCCCTTGCGATACAGGTTTGCCGCGCGTTCGTTGACCGCGAGCACCGAGAGCGGGAACTGGCCGGCGTTGAGCGCCTTGGAGTAGGTTTCCATGTCCGGCGGGGGCAGCTTTTCGAAGCCCGGATAATCGACGATCGACAGCACGCCGTGCGCACGGATGCCCGCCTGGATCGAATCGACCAGCAGCAGCGAACCGTGCTTGGTGATGAGTTCGCGTGCGGCGGCGTAGAACTCGGGCGTCAGCGCGCGGCCGGGATCGCCTTCGCCCATCACCGGTTCCAGGAACATCGCCTCGAAGAACCAGCCGTTCCTTTCGGCGTCGTCGAACGCGCGGCGCAGCGCGGCCGCGTCGTAGGGTTCGATCGCGATCACCGAATGCTCGCCGCGGTAGCTGGCGAGGTTGGCGACGTAGGCCTTGCGTGAGGAATCCGAATACAGCGCCGGGCGTTCGGTGCGGCCGTGGAAGGCGCCCTTGACCACCAGCCGCCTGATCTCGCGGCCGGCGTATTTCGCGCCGGGATCGGTCATCAGCTTGGCGTTGATGTCGGCGATCCGGCACGCCAGCGTCACCGATTCGGAACCGGAGTTGAGGCACATGAATTTCGCGAACGGATGCTCGCCGCGCGCGTGGCCGACTTCCTTGCGCAGCGCTTCGGTGAAACGGTGCTGCGCGAGGCTGGGCGTCATCACGTTGGCCATCACCTGCGGCCTCGACAGCGCCGCGAGCACCGCCGGCGGGTTGTGGCCGAAGCCCATCATCCCGTAGCCGCCGCAGTCGTACAGCACCGCGCCCTTCAGCGTGACGATCCACGGGCCGCGCGCGGCCAGTGCCACGAACGGACACACCGCATCGTCGGCGTAGAAGTTGACGAAGCCCGATTGCGCGCGCCGGATCTGCTCGTCCTCGTCAAGCATCAGGAAATCCGCGTGCCGTTTGCGCAAGTCCGCGTGCGCCGCGTGCGCGTCGGCGATCGCGCCGGCCAGGTCGGCGTCGTGCGCGAGGAAACGCTCGACGGTGGCATCGTCCAGCCCGCGGGTGCGGGGCGTGCCGCCGTGTTGGCGCAGTTCGCGCAGCATGTCGATCGGTTTCATGGCATACCTCCGGCCGCGCGTGTCCCGGGACGTTGCGCGTAAGTGGCTCAAGAAAAAAAGGAAATGTCAGCAAATTCTAGCAGGTTGCCATCCCCGGCGTAACCCCGTGCGGCACGCCTGCCGCCATCGGGATGACGCATGTCAGCAACGACGATTGACTGGCGCGACTGCCGGCACGAGCCTGCGCGCAGCAAGCTGACGGCAGGAGGGTGCGCGATGAATGCCATTGCCGCGTTGTCGTTGGCCGATCTGCCTGCCGCCGCTGCGGCGCCCGCACGCCTCGAAGGTGCGGTCAAGCGTTATGGCGCGGTCACGGCGCTGGACGGCATCGATCTCGAAGTGCGCCGTGGCGAACTCCTGGCGCTGCTCGGACCCAACGGCGCCGGCAAGACCACGGCGATCTCGTTGCTGCTGGGCCTTGCGTGGCCCACCCGCGGACGCGCCGAGATCTTCGGCCGCGCGCCACGCGACATCGCCGCGCGGCGGCGCACCGGCGCGATGTTGCAGGGCGCGCAACTGGGCGGCCACGCGCGCGTCGAGGAAATGATCGCGCTGTATTCAGGCTATTACCCCGATCCGCTGCCGCTGACTGAAACATTGCGGCTCGCCGGCCTGGAAGACGCGGCCAAGCGGCCGGTCGCGAAACTTTCCGGCGGTCAGCAGCAACGCCTGCGTTTCGCGCTGGCGATCTGCGGCGATCCCGAACTGCTGTTCCTTGACGAACCCACCGCGGGCATGGACGTGGAGGCGCGCCGGATCCTGTGGGCCGCGGTGCGCGGGCTGAAGCAGCAGGGCCGCAGCATCGTGCTGACCACGCATTACCTGGAAGAAGCCGACGCGCTGGCCGACCGCATCGTGGTGATCCACCATGGTCGCGTGATCGCCGACGGATCGCCCGCCGACATCAAGCGCACCGTCGCGCAGCGCCGCATCCGCTGCGTCACGTCGTTGAACGAAGGCCAGATCGTCAACCTGCCCGGCGTGACGCGCATCGAGCGCTCCGGTGACCGCACGGACATCGTGGCCGCGCACCCGGAAGCGGTGCTGCGCGAGATGCTCCGACTCGATCCCGAACTGCACGATCTGGAAGTCACCGGCGCGCGATTGGAAGAAGCCTTCCTCTCGTTGACGCAGGATTCTTCTGCGAAGGAGGGCGCATGAACACCGCGGCCAACGCCATCACCACTTCACGCTGGACCTGGCGTGACACGCTGGGGGTTTATCTGCGCGAAGCCGAGTATCAATTCCGGACCGTGCTGCGCACGCCGGGCTTCGCATTGCCGACGCTGCTGTTCCCCACGATGTTTTATGTGTTCTTCGGACTGGTGTTCGGCAAGCCGGGCGACGACCAGATCGCCACGTTCATGCTGGCGACCTACGGCACCTTCGGCATCATGGCGCCTGCGCTGTTCGGTTTCGGCGTGGGCGTGGCAATGGAACGCGAGCGCGGCATCCTCGCGATGAAGCGCGTCGCGCCGATGCCGCCCATGGCGTATCTGTTCGCGAAGGCAGCGATGGCGATGCTGTTCGCGTTGGTGATCGTGCTGTTGTTGTTCGTGCTGGGCGCCGTGTTCGGCGGCGTGGCACTGCCGCGTAGCGAATGGTGGCTGCTGGTGATCGCGCTGGTGTTCGGCACGCTGCCGTTCTCGGCGCTGGGCCTGGTGGTGGGCGTACACGTGAACGGTCAGGCGTCGACCGCGATCGTCAACCTGATCTATCTGCCGATGTCGTTCCTCGCCGGCTTGTGGGTGCCGCTGCAATTCCTGCCGCGCTGGCTGCAGGGCTTCGCCGCGGCGCTGCCCGCGTACCACCTTTCGCAACTTGCGCTGGGCATCATCCACGCGGACGCGCGCGGACCCGTCGCGGCGCATCTCGCCTATCTCGTGATCTTCACCGCCGTATGCCTCGCCCTTGCCGTGCGCGGATGGCGGCGCATCCAGGACCGCTGAAGGAGCCGACATGAACGTTCGAGGGAAAGGCGCGATCCGGAGCAGCGTCCTGACCATCCTGTCGCTGATCGCGGTCGCAGTGATCGTGCTGTTCGCGCTGCCCACACCCAAACCCGTGGCCGTTGCCGCCATGGCGCAAACGAAATCGGAGGGACATTGCCTCGCCACACCGGCCGGCTTCTCCGTTCCTGCCGTACCCGCTGTGGCGCCTGCTTCGCTTTGGACGCACTGGCGCTACGGCGCATCGATCGCGCTGACCGCCACCCCGGTCTCGGCGTTGATGGATCAGCCGGTCGCCATCCGCGTCAGCGGCCTCGAACCCGGCGAGCCGGTCACGCTGCACGCCAGCATGTCCGATTACCGGAAGCACACGTTTGCCGCGCAGGCCACCTTTGTCGCCGATGCGCACGGCATCGTGGACGTGACCAGACAGGCGCCGCGCTATGGCAGCTATTCCGGCGTTCACGCGATGGGGCTGGTGTGGGCGATGCAGCCTCAAGGCGTCAGGAATCCGCGGGCAACCGGTTGGTCGCCGCCGGGCGCGACCTACACGATCTGGCTGGACGTGCTGGCCGACCAGCGCCTGCTCGCGCACACCACGTTGACGCGCACGATGAAGGCCCCGGGCGTCACCCGCACCGTAGTACATGAAGATGGCCTGGTGGGCGTTCTATACAAACCGGCCTCGCCGGACAGGCATCCCGCCGTGCTGGTGCTGGGCGGTTCGGAAGGCGGCCTGTATCCGCAGGTGAACGAGGCTGCGCTGCTGGCTTCGCATGGCTACGCCGCCCTGGGGCTCGCGTATTTCCAGGGATTCCAAAGTGATGATCCGCAACTGGCGCAACTGCCGAAACTGCTGGAGAACATTCCGCTGGAATATTTCATCGAGGCCGCGGACTGGCTGAAGCGGCAACCGGGCGTGGATCCGGATCACGTCGCGATCATGGGTTGGTCCAAGGGCGCGGAGGCCGCGCTGGTGACCGCGGCCGAGTTCCCGAAGGCGTTCCAGGGTGTGATCGGCTTCATGCCGAGTTCGGTGGTGTGGGCGGGCATCAATTACGGTGAGGGGCCGCCGTCATCGTCATGGACGCTGCACGGCAAGCCGTTGCCGTGGGTGAACCCGGTCTTCGACAACAGCACATTCGCCCCCGGCAAGCCGATTGCGTTCGTCGCGGGTTACCGCAATGGATTGAACAATGCGGCTGCAGTCGCGAAATCGGTGATCCGCGCGGAGAGAATCGAAGCGCCGGTCATGCTGATTTCCGCCGGCGACGACCGGATCTGGCCATCGCCCCTGATGGCGCGGCAGCTCATGCATCGTCTTGCCGCGCGGCATCACGCCTACCACGACCAGTCGTTTTGTTACGCCGGCGCGGGTCACGCGATCCTGCCGCCGTGGCGGCCGGTCAATGACAATGTCGCAGACGGCGTGCCGGGGATGAGCTTCGCGTTCGGCGGCAGTCCGACCGCGTATGCTTTCGCCGACCGGGATGCGTGGAGCAGGATGCTGACATTCCTGCACGCGTCGCTGGGCGGCGGCACGACTAGGGTGTCGGGACGATGAACCGATACCATCGCCCGCCATCGAGCGTGCGGAGGGAGATCCCATGCCAGCCCTGATCGCGCAATCGCATTGGCACCTGATCGCACTGTACGCCGCGATGTTCGTCTGCTTCGCGCCGGAATGGATCGGCACGTTTTTCCAGCGGGCGGAAAAGGGTGCGGTGAACCGCGACCGCGGTTCGCACGTGGTGCTGGTCGCAGCCGTGGTGATCGGCATCTTCGTTGCATTCTGGTGTGCGTTCGCCCTGCCGCAGGCCACGATCGCGCGGGATCAACCGCTGCTGTTCGGAATCGGCATCGCGCTGATGTTCGCCGGACTTGCGCTGCGCTGGTACGCGATCCGGGTGCTGGGAAAATTCTTCACCCGCGACGTGGCGACGCGTGCGGGGCAATACGTCGTGCAGGACGGGCCTTATCGATGGGTCAGGCATCCGTCCTATTCGGGCGCGCTGCTGATGTTCCTGGGTACCGGGCTCGCGATGACCAACTGGGGCAGCCTTGCGGCGATCGTGCTGGGTTCGCTGATCGGCTACGGCTACCGCGTGCACGTCGAGGAGCAGGCGCTGAGCACGGATCTCGGCGACGCGTACCGGGAATACATGAAACGCACCCGGCGGTTCGTGCCGTTTGTGTGGTAGCTCTCCTTGACGCATGCTAGGCGTATGATCCGGCCCGAAATCGACTCCATCTTCTCCAAGCCCAGCCCTGATTCGGTGATGGCGGCGGGCCGGCTCCGGGGCGCGCCGCGCGTGATGCGCTTGATCCCGTTTCTGTCCCTGGTGTGGCTGGGCTGGATCTTCGGGCCGGCAATATTCAACATCGGCGTGGAATTCGGGCGCTGGCTGTGGCCGACCCTGGCGAGCCTGCCGGTGTTCCTGTTCCTTTACTGGCGGGGATATTCCTGCCCGCGGCGTCACAACCTCTGGTATGCGGTCGCCATCGCGGCGCTGGGCGCCGCGGTTACCCCCTTCAATCCGTTCGCGGAAACGTATCTGATCTACGCCTGCGCGGTGGCGGCGTTCTGCGTTTCGATGCGGCTGTCGGTCGGACTGATGCTGGCGATGCTGCTGTTGTATTCGCTGGAATGGCTGTGGCTGGGATTCCCGTGGCCGTATCTCGCGAATGCCGTGCTGATGGGCCTGATTGTCGGCATCATGGGCTTGTACCAGAACGTCGTGCAGCGGCGGCAGGCCGAATTGCGCCTGAGCCACGAGGAAGTACGCCGCCTCGCCGCCAGCGCCGAGCGTGAACGGATCGGCCGCGACCTGCACGATCTGCTCGGGCACACCCTGTCGCTGGTGGCGCTGAAATCGGAACTGGCCGGCCGGCTGATCGGGCGCGACCCGTCCGCGGCGCGCAGGGAGATCGCCGAGGTCGAACGCGTCGCCCGTGATGCGCTGTCGCAGGTGCGCAGCGCGGTCAGCGGCATCCGTGCCGCGGCGCTGGTGCCGGAGCTTGCGTCGGCGCGCCTGCTGCTGGAGACCGCGGGCGTGCAGATGGAATACTGGCGCGACGGCCGCGAGCTGCCCTCCGACGTCGAGACCTGCCTCGCGCTGGTGCTGCGCGAGGCAGTCACCAACGTGCAGCGGCACGCGCGCGCCAACCGCGTCGAGGTCACGGTGATCGCCGGCGAGGAACGCGTGGTGATGCGCGTGCGTGACGACGGCCGCGGCGGCGTCAACGCGCGCGGCAACGGCCTCACCGGAATGCGCGAACGGGTGCAGGCGATGGGCGGCGAGCTGTCGATCGATTCGGCGCGCGGACACGGCACCGCGATCGAGGTGTCGTTGCCGATGCCTCCGTCGCACGGCAAGCCGGCGGCGCAGGGCGTGCAGGCCACGCCGGTGCCACGCCATGCGGGCAGCCACGCATGATGCGCGTGCTGCTGGCCGAGGATCAGGCGATGGTGCGCGGCGCGCTGGCCGCGTTGCTGGCGCTGGAGCCCGACATCGAGGTGGCGGGGTCGGTGGCCGACGGCGAAGCCGCGTGGCGCGAGGTGCAGCGGCTGAAACCCGACATCCTGGTCTCCGACATCGAAATGCCCGGCCTCACGGGCCTGGAGCTCGCGCAGCGCATCCAGCGCCACGAACTGCCGGTGAAAGTGGTGATCGTGACGACCTTCGCGCGCTCCGGTTATCTGCGCCGCGCGCTGGACGCGGGCGTGTCGGGTTATCTTTTGAAGGATTCGCCCGCGGAAAAGCTGGCGGAATCGCTGCGGGTGGTGCATCGCGGCGGCCGCGCGATCGATCCGGAACTGGCGCTGGAGGCCTGGACCGAGGCCGATCCGCTGAACGATCGCGAGCGCCAGGTGCTGCGTCTGGCCGGCGAGGGCCACAGCGCCGGCGAAATCGCGCGGCAGCTCAGCCTTTCGCACGGCACCGTGCGCAATTATCTTTCCGAGGCGATCGGCAAGCTGGGTGTCGCCAACCGGATCGAGGCGTACCGGCTGGCGCGGCAGAAAGGCTGGCTGTAATCCGCGTCGTGCCTGCGTTATCGTGCGGCATTGCCGCGCAGAGGGGCATGCCACATGAACGCGTTTCGCCTGTCGGGTTGGTTCGCCGGAGCAGGGCTGGTCGCCGCGGCTGTGGCGGCCGCGCCGATCGCGGGATTCCCGCCGAAACTGCAACCCGCCGACCTGGTGCTGCGCGACGCGGTGATCGCGACACTGGATCCGCTGCAGCCGCAGGTGCAGGCGCTGGCGGTGCGCGGCGGCAGGATCCTGGCGCTGGGCAGCGACGAGGCGATCGCGCGCTACGTCGGCAAGGACACCCGGGTGCTCGACCTGCACGGTGCCTTCGTGACACCCGGTTTCATCGAGGGCCACGGGCATCTGCTGGAAACCGGACGCTCGCTGATGGAACTCAACGTCGGCAACGCGCCGGACTGGGACGCGATCGTGGCGATGGTGAAGGCCGCCGTCGCGAAAGCGAAACCCGGCGAGTGGATCGTGGGGCACGGCTGGCAGCAGGCCAAGTGGAACAAGGTGCCGCAACCCGATGTGGACGGTCTGCCGCTGCCGGCCACACTCGATGCGGTGTCGCCCGACAATCCGGTGTTGCTGGAGCACGCCAGCGGCCACGGCGTCTATGTCAACGCCCTGGCGCTGAAGCTGGCCGGCATCACCGACAGGACGCCCGATCCGGTGGGCGGCACCATCGTGCGCGACGCGCACGGCCACGCGATCGGCATGCTGCGTGATACCGCGGCCGATCCGGTGTATGCCGTCTATCGGCGCTACCTCGCCACGCTGCCGCCACGCGAGCTGGAAGCGCGCCGCGAACGCGCGCTGCGGCTGGCGATGCAGAACGAAATCGGCAAGGGCATCACCACCTTCGTGGACATGGGCGAGGACTTCAGGACCGTCGCCTGGCTGAAGCAGCAGGCGGGCAGTGGCTTCCCGCTGCGGCTGTACGTCAACGTCAACGGCGAATCCGTCGCCGATCTCGACGGGCACCTCGCCGATTACCGCACCGTCGGTTATGCCGACGATCACTTCAACGTGCGCGGCGTGGGCGAGATTCTTGCCGACGGCGCGCTGGGCACCCGCAGCGCGTGGCTCCTCGAGCCCTACAGCGACGCACCGGCGATCACCGGCAAGAACGTGACGCCGATGGACGAGATCGCGCAGATCGCCCGGATCGCCGCGCGCGACGGCTTCCAGCTCTCGGTGCACGCGATCGGCGACCGCGCCAACCGCGAAACGCTGGACCTGTTCCAGAAGCTCTTCACCGAGGACCCCGCCGCGCATGCGCTGCGCTGGCGGATCGAGCACGCGCAGCATCTCGCGCCCTCCGACATTCCGCGCTTTGCGCAACTGGGCGTGATCGCCTCGATGCAGTCGATCCACGCCTGCTCCGATGCGCCGATGGTGATCCCGCGGCTGGGCGGGCAGCGCGCGCGGGAAGGCGCGTACGCGTGGCACTCGCTGATCGAGTCGGGCGCGATGGTGCTGGACGGCACCGACACGCCGGTGGAGGACACCAACCCGATCCCGAATTTCTACTGCGGCGTGACGCGCGCCTACGGTCACGGCAAGACGTTCTTCCCCGAACAGGCCAAGACCCGGATGCAGGAACTGCGTTCGTACACCCTGGACAACGCCTACGCGATTTTCGAGGAACACGAACTCGGTTCGCTCTCGCCCGGCAAGCGGGCCGACATCGACGTGTTTTCCGGCAATCTGCTGACGCTGCCCGCCGATGACATCCTGCGCACGCGGGTGCTCTACACCCTCGTGGGCGGCAGGATCGTCTATCAGCGTCCCGGTGCGGAACAGTGGCGCGGCGGGCAGTCGTTCCCGCCCATGCCGGAATTCAACCACGTGGAGTGAGCTGGGCCCGGCGCCCGGATTCCGAAAGCGTGACGACCTCGCCGTGATGCCGGGGCCGTTCGCGCTGACGCGAACGGAGCCCGGCATCCGCCTTTCCGGTCATCGGAACCGGAGCGGATTTGCAAGGTCCGTCCACCGGCCTTGCCCTGCTAGCCAGCCTTCGTTGGCCGGCCGTTCCGGCGAATGTGCCCGGGTTCGGCGCTTCCAGCCGCTCCGGAAATGGCGACATTGCTATGCTTTTCGGCTGGCCCTTCCCGATTGCCCGTTCCCGGCTTGAAAAAATCCGACTTCCATTACGACCTGCCGCCGGAACTGATCGCGCAGCAGCCCCTGCCCGCACGCAGCGCCAGCCGCCTGCTGGTGCTGGATGCCCGGCGGCAGTCCATGCAGGACCGGACGTTCCGGGAACTGCCGCAACTCCTGAAGCGCGGCGACCTGCTGGTGTTCAACGACACCCGCGTGCTGCCGGCGCGGTTGTTCGGCCGCAAGGCCAGCGGCGGCGCGGTCGAGATCCTGATCGAGCGCGTCACCGGCACGCACACCGCGGTCGCGCAACTGGGCGTCAGCAAGAAGCCGCGCGCGGGCAGCACGCTGGTGCTGGACGACGGCACCGAAGTGACGGTGCTGGACCGCGAGGGCGCGTTCTACGAACTGCGTTTCGAAACCGCCGAGCCGCTGGAAAGGCTGCTGCTCCGGATCGGCCACATGCCGCTGCCGCCGTACATCACGCGCGCCGACGAGGCCGCCGACCGCGAACGCTACCAGACCGTGTTCGCGCGACATCCGGGCGCGGTCGCCGCGCCCACCGCGGGGCTGCATTTCGACGGCGCCCTGCTGGAGGCGCTGCGCGAACGCGGCGTGGAGTCCGGCTACATCACGCTGCACGTCGGTGCGGGCACCTTCCAGCCGGTGCGCAGCGAGAAGATCGAAGAACACCGGATGCATCGCGAATGGCTGAACGTGGGCGCCGAGCTGATCGAGAAGATCCAGCGCACCCGCGCGGCGGGCGGACGGGTGATCGCGGTGGGCACCACCGTGGTGCGCGCGCTGGAGGCCGCGCGCGGCGAGCGTGGCCTGCGGCCGTTCGCCGGCGAGACCCGCATCTTCATCTTTCCCGGTTACCGGATCACCACCATCGACGGGCTGATCACCAATTTCCATCTGCCCGAGTCCACGCTGCTGATGCTGGTGTCGGCTTTCGCCGGGCGCGAGTTCGTGCTGGATGCGTACCGGCACGCGGTCCGGCAGCGCTACCGTTTCTATTCCTACGGCGACGCGATGCTGGTGTGGCCTGAAGGCCGGGACTCGGGACTCGGGACCCGGGGCTCGGCAGCGCCATGAAGCTTCCGGCGTCATTCCGGGGCTGCCCGCGATTTTTGCGGGCAGAGCTCGGATTCCGGTTTTGACCTGCGGAAATTCTGATTTATCAGAGTTTTCATGCGACACGGGGACGTGCCGCCCGCCAATCAAGCACGCCTGGGTTGCACGTGCTTGATTTGCGAAGCCGAATTCGGGCGTGTACCGGATTATTCGGTACATCCTTGTACCTCACCTTCGCTTCGCGAAGGCCACCTTTGGCGTTCCGCCGCGCTCCAAGCGCGGCTGGTCGGCGTGTTCTGGCAAATCCCGGATGGATTCGTGCAGAGCTTCCTTGAAGAATACTCCAAAGCTGGATTCCGGATTCGACCTGCGATGAAGCCGCAGGCCGCTCCGGAATGACGATGGGTTGTTACGCTTTCCCGAGTCCCGAATTCCGAGTTCCGAGTTCCGAGTCCCGAGTCCCGAGTCCCGAGTCCCGAGTCCCGAAAAGAAATCATGCAATTCGAACTGCTCGCCACCGACGGTTCCGCGCGCCGTGGCCGGATCACGCTGCCGCGCGGCACGATCGACACGCCGGCGTTCATGCCGGTCGGCACCTATGGTTCCGTGAAGGCGGTGACGCCGCGCGATCTCATCGAAGTCGGCGCGCAGATCATCCTGGGCAACACGTTTCACCTGTGGCTCAGGCCCGGGCTGGACGTGATCGGCGAATTCGGCGGCCTGCATCGTTTCATCGGCTGGAGCGGCCCGATCCTGACCGACTCCGGAGGCTTCCAGGTATTCTCGCTGGCCCACGCGTGCAAGCTCACCGAGGAAGGCGTCGCGTTCGCCTCGCCCGTTGACGGCGAGCGGGTGTTCCTGTCGCCGGAGGAATCCATCCGGATCCAGACCGTGCTGGATGCCGACATCGTGATGGCATTCGACGAATGCACGCCTTACGCGATCGACGGCAAGCCGGTGGATGCGCGGAACGTGCGCGATTCGATGGAACTGTCGTTGCGCTGGGCCGCGCGTTCGCGGCGTGCGTTCGACGAACTGGGCAACAAGAACGCGCTGTTCGGGATCGTGCAGGGCGGCGTGCACCATGACCTGCGCGCTCGCTCGGCGGAAGGGCTGCTGGAAATCGGCTTCGACGGCTACGCGCTGGGCGGGCTCGCGGTGGGCGAGCCGGAAGCCGAACGCAATGCGACGCTGGACCACTGCGTGCCGCGCCTGCCATCCGGCAGGCCGCGCTACCTGATGGGCGTGGGCCGTCCCGAGGACATCGTGGAAGCGGTGCGGCGCGGCATCGACCTGTTCGACTGCGTGATGCCGACCCGCAACGCGCGCAACGGTTTCCTGTTCACCCGCGAAGGCACGCTGCGCATCCGCAACGCGCAGTACGCGAAAGACACGCGCGTGATCGAGGACGGCTGCGGGTGCTACACCTGCCGCTCCGGGTTTTCGCGCGCCTACTTGCGGCATCTCGACCGTTGCAACGAAATCCTGGGCTGCCAGCTGGCCACCCTCCACAACCTGCACCATTACCTGACACTGATGCGCGAATTGCGCGAAGCGATCGAATCACTGTCACTCGATCGCTACGCGGCGGAGTTCTACGCGCGGCGAGTGTGATGCCTCCCCTCCCGCAGGGAGAGGGGAGCAAAACGCAGCTTGTCCACGATGCTGCCGCAAGTCAGGTCTGCTTCAACGTTTCGACGATGCGATCCAGTCCGTGCGCACAGAAACGGCGCAGGGCAGTCGCCGATGCAGAGTCGTTCTGCTTGCGTCGCGCCCACGCCGCGTGACGGGCCAGCAACGCTGCCGCCGACGCGCGCGCGCAGGTCAGGGCGAGGCGGAATGCGCCGGCCTGCAGGGTGTCCAACTCGCGCGCGTGATCGCGCAGCCAGAGGTCGGCGTGCCGGATCGCGTCGTGCACGGCCTCGGCGTCCGGCCGCGCGATCGCGTCCCCGGCATCCTCCAGCCATGCATCCACCGCGTCCAGCACCGGCTCCATGCCGTGGCGTTCCAGCGCGCGCAGGAAGTCCAGTGCCTGCACGTTGCTGGCGCCTTCCCAGATCGGGAACACCTGCGCATCGCGCAGCAGCAGCGGAATGCCGCTGTCCTCGAGGTAACCGATGCCGCCGAAGGCTTCCACGGTTTCCGAGGCGATCCGGACGCCCAGCCTGCAGATCCACAGCTTGGCCAGCGGCGTCAGCAGCCGCTGCAGCGCGGCGTCGCGTTCATCGCCCCGGCCCGATTCCACGCGTCCCAGCCGCAACGCGATTTCCATCGCCAAATGGAACGCCGCCTCGAATTCGGCTTCCAGCGTCATCAGGGTATCGGCGAACAGCGGCTGTTCGAGCAGCGGCCTGCCGAACGCGCGGCGACGGCTCGCGTAATCGCGGGTCAACGCGAGGCAGCGCTGCATGGTCGAGAGCGAGCCGAACGCGTTCCACAGCCGCGTGACCTGCAGTACCGGCGCGATCGCGCGCACGCCGTGCATCGTGCCGCCCACCAGCTCCGCGCGCGTGTCGTGGAGGTGGATTTCCGCGGTGGGTAGTTCGCGGGTGCCCAGCTTGTCCTTGAGCCGGTCGATGGTGATGCCGTTCCACGAGCCGTCGGGATTGCGCGTCTCGATGCAGAACAGCGCGAGGCCGTCGGCGCCTTCCGGATTGCCGAGCGGGCGCGCCAGCGCCAGCGCGATCTCCGCGTTGATCGCGGA
>JAJPHQ010000095.1 GCA_021325195.1 Gammaproteobacteria bacterium
ATGGTGCGTTTTCCAGTCGGCATCCTGCCTCCTCCTCGCCGCTCGCACGCGATGCCATTCGAGGCATCGCATAGCGCTCGCGTCTCGACCAACTGAGCTACGGGCGCGTTTGAACATCAAAGCGGGCCGTGAATTATCGCGACTCTCCTCAAAAGCGTCAACGATGACACTCGCTCGTTGCAGTGGCGGAGAGAGAGGGATTCGAACCCTCGATCAGGCTTTTGACCCGATACTCCCTTAGCAGGGGAGCCCCTTCGGCCTCTCGGGCATCTCTCCGGGTTGATTGAAAGCTAACGCATCACGCGAACTTGCGAATCGCGGAACTTGCAACCGTTCGGGATTGCTCGGCTCATCCATGAGCCTCACCCCTCGCTACGCTCGGGGCCGCCTTCGGCGTCCGAATTCGTTCCCGACGAATTCGTCGAACCCTCGATCAGGCTTTTGACCCGATACTCCCTTGGCAGGGGAGCCCCTTCGGCCTCTCGGGCACTTCTCCGCATCCTTGAATCGAGCAAAGTGTAACAAGAGACGGACGGCGGAACCGGCACGTCGTTCGGGATACGCCCCTTCATTGCCGAGACGCGTCCCTCGCGCCGCCCGGGGCCTGCCTCAGGCCGCCCAAGACCATCGGCGCCGTGCGCGATCCTGGCTGGGCACGTTCTTCGCAGGCGAGGACACGCGGCCGGATTCGAGCGATCGGCAAGAATAAACGGCCGGGACGCACGGGTAAA
This sequence comes from Gammaproteobacteria bacterium, assembly GCA_021325195.1. GTDB lineage: Bacteria > Pseudomonadota > Gammaproteobacteria > Xanthomonadales > Rhodanobacteraceae > 66-474. The sequence goes on from JAJPHQ010000095.1 coordinate 732, forward strand.
GCGCGAGGCCCACGTGCCGTCCCCGAGTCCCGGGATGACGCCGGCGGCGGATTGGCGTGCCCCGCAGGACACGGCGACGAGCGGTAACGATTCTATGGTAAAACGCCGCCCGGCCGGACGCGGATGGACGCGCCGGACTCACGTGGAACTGCGGGACAGCACACTCGAGGTCAGCCCTGCGAAGGCTCCTGCCCCTCGGCGACTCCGGAGGAATCCACCCCGCCATCCTGCTCGTGCTTGATGCGCTGGTAGATTTCCTCGCGATGGACGGCGACGTCCTTGGGCGCGGTGATGCCGATGCGGACCTGATTGCCCTTGACACCCAGCACCGTCACCGTCACCTGGTCGCCGATCATCAGGGTTTCCCCCACACGGCGGGTCAAAATCAGCATGTCGAAACTCCAGTACCGACAGGTCGTGTGACCTGCGATAGACGCGCGCGTTCCCCTCCGAACGTGCGTGCCATGGAAAAAAATCGGACGATCGCGGCAATCCGCCGGTGCCCTGGCGCAACGCTGGTCCTTCATTACCGCATGCGGCGATCGCGGGGCGATCAAAGCGTGGTGAATACTATACGAGGCCGTTCAGGAAGCGCAACGAAGCATCCAGTACTTCCGGCACATTCCCCCGCACGCGGTTTCGTCCGGTTCACCGTAGCCGGCCACCGATCCACTCCGGCAGACTCTCGAGCGCCCGGTCCAGCGCAGGGGAATCGACGCCGCCGCCCTGCGCCATGTCCGGCCTTCCGCCGCCCTTGCCGCCGATCTGTTGCGCCACGTGCGCGACCACGTCGCCGGCCTTGATCCTGCCCAAGGCCGCTCCGTTGACGCCGCCGACCAGCGACGCCTTGCCGCCGCTGGCGGACGCCAGCAATACCACGCAATCGCGCAATTTCTGCTTCAGCGAATCGACGGCATCGCGCAGCGCCTTCGCGTCAAGGCCGTCCACGCGCGCGGTCACCAGCTTGATGCCATCGATGTCGCGCGCGTTCGCTGCCAGATCGCCGGTCGCGGCGCCGGCCGCCTTCGCCTTCAGCGCCTCCAGCTCACGCTCCAGCTTTTTCTGGCGATCCAGCAACTGGCGCAGCTTGTCGGGCGCTTCCCCGGGGCCCGCCGACAGCAGCGCAGCCATTTCGCCCAGCCGCTGCTCCTCGTCGGCTACCCAGGCCAGCGCAGCGGCGCCGGTCAACGCCTCGATCCGGCGTATGCCAGCGGCCACACCCGATTCCGACACGATCTTGAACAGGCCGATGTCGCCGGTGCGGGCGACATGGGTGCCCCCACACAGCTCGGTCGAGAACTCGCCCATCTTCAGCACCCGCACCTCGTCGCCGTACTTTTCGCCGAACAGCGCCATCGCGCCGGTGGCGATCGCCTCGTCGTAGGCCATGTGGCGGACCTCGGCGGCCTCGTTGCGGCGGATCTGTTCGTTGACGCGGTCCTCGACCCGGCGCAGTTCCTCCGGCTTCACCGGCTGGAAGTGCGAAAAGTCGAAACGCAAACGATCGGGCGCGACCAGCGAGCCCTTCTGCGTCACGTGTTCGCCCAGCGTTTCGCGCAAGGCGGCGTGCAGCAGATGCGTGGCCGAGTGGTTCAACACCGTGGCCTGCCGGCGTGCGCCATCGACGCGCGCCAGCACGGTGTCGCCGACGCGCAGCAGTGCGCTCCCCTTCCACTCGCCGGCGTGGCCGTGGAACTGGCCACCGAATTTCTGCGTATCGCTCACGATGAACCGGCCGTCGGCGTGTTCCAGCGCACCGGTGTCGCCGACCTGGCCGCCAGATTCCGCGTAGAACGGCGTGCGGTCGAGGATGATCGCGGCGGTTTCGCCCGGTGCCAGCGCGTCCAGCGCGCGGCCGTCGCGCAGGATCGCCAGCACCTTGCAGTCCCTCGCTTCCAGCGTTTCGTAGCCGAGGAATTGCGTGGGTGGAAGCTTGCTGGCGATCTCGGCAGGCAACTGCGTCCTGCTTTCGAACTTGCTGGCAGCGCGCGCGCGCGCGCGCTGCCGCTCCATCGCGCGTTCGAAACCGGCCATGTCCACGCCCATGCCGCGTTCGCGCGCGATGTCGGCGGTGAGATCCACTGGAAACCCGTAGGTGTCGTAGAGACGAAACGCGTCTTCGCCCGGAATCGTCCTGCCGGATCGGGCGGCCACTTCGTCGAATACCTTCATGCCGTTTTCCAGCGTTTCGCCGAAGCGCTGCTCCTCGGCGCGCAGGGCCTCCTCGACGAATGCCCGTTTCTTCGCGAGCTCGGGATAGGCCTCGCCCATTTCCGCGACCAGCGGCGCGACCATCTTCCAGAAAAATTCGCCGCGCACGCCCAGCATCCAGCCGTGCCGCAGGGCGCGGCGGATGATCCGGCGCAGCACGTAGCCGCGGCCCTCGTTGGAAGGCAGCACGCCATCCACGACCAGGAACGCGCAGGCCCGGATGTGATCGGCGATCACGCGCAGCGACTTGTTCTCGTGATCCCTGCAGCCGGTGAGTGCTTGCGCCGCCGCGATCAGGCGCTGGAAGAGGTCGATCTCGTAGTTGGAATGCACGCCCTGCAGTACCGCGGCGAGGCGTTCCAGGCCCATGCCGGTATCGACGCACGGTGCAGGCAACGGCGTCAGCGTGCCGTCGGCCGCGCGGTCGAACTGCATGAACACCAGGTTCCAGATCTCGATGTAGCGGTCACCTTCGTCCGCGCCCGAGCCCGGCGGGCTGCCAGGTATGGCGGGACCGTGATCGTAGAAGATTTCCGTGCACGGACCGCACGGCCCGGTGTCGGCCATCTGCCAGAAATTGTCGGACGCGAACGGCGCACCCTTGTTGTCGCCGATCCGGACGATCCGCTCGGCCGGCACGCCGACCACGCGATGCCAGATTTCATGCGCCTCGTCGTCGGTGTGATAAACCGTGACCCAGAGCCTTTCCGGCGGCAGACCGAATACCCTGGTCAGCAACTCCCACGCCCACTCGATCGCTTCCTTCTTGAAATAATCGCCGAACGACCAGTTCCCCAGCATCTCGAAGAAAGTGTGGTGGCGCGCCGTATAACCCACCGAGTCCAGATCGTTGTGCTTGCCGCCGGCGCGCAGGCAGCGCTGGACATCGGCCGCACGCACGTACGGCAGCTTCTCGCTGCCCAGGAACACGTTCTTGAACTGCACCATCCCCGAATTGGTGAACAGGAGCGTTGGATCGTTGGCCGGCACCAGCGGGGCCGAGGGCACGATGGTGTGGCCGCGGTCGCGGAAGAAGTCCAGGAAAGTCGAGCGAATCTCGGCTGTTTTCATTGAGTTGGCGTGCAAATCCGAAAATGATTCCACGCCGAACGACGCGCCCGGCGAAAGCCGGGCGTGGCAGGTCGATCAACCGTCCGAGTCGCCGATTTCGGCGTGGGTGACGGCTCTTACTGTGGCGGCGGAAAAGCCGCGGCGCAAGAGGAAGGCCGCGCGCTTGCTGCGTTCGGCGTAATCGGCGGCAGGGCTGCTTCCGTAGTGTTTGCGAAGTTGCGCGGCGGCCAACGCTTCCCAGTCGGTTTCCGCGGCGTCGAGCATCCGGCGGATCACCGCTTCACCCAGACCATGCGAACGCAGCTCGGCGCGGATGCGCGCCGGCCCGTACCCCTGGGCGATCCGTGTGCGCACGACCATTTCGCCGAAGCGCGCATCGCTCTGGTAATCGCTGCGGCGC
>JAJPHQ010000038.1 GCA_021325195.1 Gammaproteobacteria bacterium
GAAGCGCGCACCAAGATGAGATCTCCCGGGCCGCAAGGCCCCTGAAGGACCCTCGAAGACCACGAGGTTGATAGGCGCGGTGTGCAAGCACAGCAATGTGTTCAGCTAACGCGTACTAATGATCCGTGCGGCTTGACCATATAACCCCAAGACGTTTAATGCGCTGTCCCTGCGCGTGAAAGCAGACGTCCATGTCTGCACTTTTCGAAAAGCACAGGGTGCGCACGCTTGCGCTTCGATGACACGTCGAGGTTCGATGGAATCACAGGCACTCGTCACATCCCGACCCTTTGCCGAATGTCGCGTGGATTCCACGGACATTCGCACCCTTTCCCTGGCGGCCATAGCGGTGTGGTCCCACCCGATCCCATCCCGAACTCGGAAGTGAAACGCACCAGCGCCGATGGTAGTGTGGCTCAAGCCATGCAAGAGTAGGACACTGCCAGGGGCTTCATCCAGGACAAGAGCCACCCTTCGGGGTGGCTCTTGCTTTCTACGGAACCGCGGGATTGGCCTTTCTCGCCAGCAGCTCGCGCAATTCGCTTTTCTCGGCATCGTCCAGCACGCTTTCGGACTGCTTGCGGATCAGCGCGTCGAGGCGCTGCTGCAGGGTCTGCTCTCCCAGTTTCCGCAACGCATCCAGAAACTCCGCGCGCAGGGCCTCCGGTTCGCCCGGAAGCTCGGTCAGCGCGAGTTTCTGCAGCGCGGAGGCCTCTTCCCGCCCCGCGAAATGTTCCAGCAGGATCGCGGTGTTGACGCCGGGCCGCGCCCGCGCGACATCCAGCAGTTCGAGCAGCAGCGCCACCCCCGGCCTGTCCAGCGCGGCGAACGGATAAGGCGGTTCGGCGTGAAGTGCCAGCGCGGGTTCGGCCAGGAGCATCGCGATCGCGCTGCGCACCAGCGTGCGGCGGGGCGTACTGCCGGAAGATGCCGCGCCCCGTGCAGCCCGTGCCGGCTGCCGGGGCACCGTGTCGGCCGCCCTGAAACCGGTGCGTTTCTCCAGTTCCGCGAACATCAGGTCGCGAAACGCGCCATCCGGCAGTTTCGCCAGCAGCGGCAGCGCGTGTTCGGCCAGCCGTGCGCGGCCGTCCAGCGTCGCCACGTTCACGTCACGTGCGAGTTCGCCGTAAAGGTATTCCGACAGCGGCGTCGCCCGTTCGAGGCGCGCCTCGAAGCCGTCGCGGCCTTCCTTGCGGACCAGCGTGTCGGGATCCTCGCCCTCCGGCAGGAACAGGAAGAACGCCTGCCGGCCGTCGCGCATCCGGGGCAGCACCGATTCCAGTGCGCGCCATGCGGCGGCGCGTCCGGCGCGGTCGCCGTCGAAACAGAAGAACACGTCGGGCGCGGCCCGGAACAGCAATTCGGCATGTTCGTTCGTGGTCGCGGTGCCCAGCGTCGCCACCGCCTGCGTGATGCCGGCCTGATGCAGCGCCACCACGTCCATGTAGCCTTCCACCACGATCAGGCGTTCCAGCTTGGTGTTGGCCTGCCGAACCTGCCAAAGCGCGAACAATTCGCGGCCCTTGTGGAACAGCGGTGTTTCCGGGGAATTGAGGTATTTCGGGCCCGGGCTTTGTTGGGAAGTGCGGGCAGGGACGCCGGCTTTTTGATCTTCGCGCGCGGGATGCGCGCTGGAGACACTGGAAGTGCGGGCAGGGCTGCCCGCTTCTTGATCTTCGCGCGCAGGAGGCGCGCTGGAAATAATCCTTCCGCCGAACGCGATGACCCGGCCGCGCCGGTCCAGGATCGGAAACATCAGCCGTTCGCGGAAGCGGTCGTAGCGCTTGCCGCCCTCGCCGGCCGCAAGCATTCCGGCCTGTTCCAGCAGCTTCAGCCTCGCCTCGCTGGTGCCCAGCGCGCGCTTCAGCGCATCCCAGCCGCCCGGGGCCCAGCCGATCCGGAAACGCTCGATGATGTCTTTGTCCAGCCCGCGTTTCTTGCAGTAAGCGCGCGCTGCCGCGTTGTCCGGCAATGCGCGCTGGTAGAACGCCGCCGCCGCATCCAGCAGGCCATACAGGTCGGCGTGGTCCTCGCGCGGCCGCGCGGCGCCGCCCTCGTGCGGTACCGCGAGGCCCACCGACTGCGCCAGCTCCTCCACCGCGTCGGGGAATTCCAGCCGCTCGTATTCCATCAGGAACTTGATCGCACTGCCGTGCGCCCCGCAGCCGAAGCAGTGATAGAACTGCTTGGCCGGGCTGACGGTGAACGAAGGCGTGCGCTCGTCGTGGAACGGGCAGCACGCGGTCCAGTCGCGCCCCGCGCGCTTCAGCGGCACGCGCTGCTGCACCACATCGACGATGTCGATGCGGGCCAGCAGTTCGTCGATGAAACGTTCGGGGATCAGGCCGGGCATCAGGCCGCTAGGATGCCACGGAACGGATTACCTGGTCCTTGTCGCGTTGTGCCCGCGCCGTCCCTGCGCGAATTCGACGGCGTATCCGTCGGGATCGAACGCGGTGATGGAGCGCTCCCACGGTTCGTCGTGCGGTGGTTGATGGAATACCACACCGCGACTCTTGAGTTCCTCGTACAGCGCGTCGAGATCGTCGGTGCTGAATTCGACGTGGATGGCGCGTTTTTGTTCTGGCGAACCCGGCTCGACGCCTTCCTTGCGGGAAACGTCGAGCGCCAGCAGGCCGATGGTGCCGCCGTTCGCCGAGCGGATCATGGCGAAATCCGGTGCGGCATTGTATTCGACCGAGAGCCCGAGTTTGCCGCCGTAGAACGCAATGGCGCGCTCCACGCTCTCGACCGTGAGCGTCAACCCCTCGAAGCGCAGGTTCGATGACATCGTCGGCAATCGCAGCGTGGCGGGGAAAAGCTCGCCGCGCCTCGAGAGGCTACAACAAATGGATCACGCCGACAATTGCCAGGATCGTTCCTGGCCGTCGGAGACAGATGCGCGCGGATTGGCGCGTCGTCTCGCGCAGGCAAAGCGCTCGTGGTGAACCTCAGGCTGCCCTGGTCTGGGTATTCGACAGCAGGGTATGCGCCGGCGGGGCGCGGTCGAGGAAGCCGAGCCCGTGACAATAGCGCATCACGTGCACGCCTTTCGCGCGCTGCTCCTCGCGGATCGAATCGCGCAACGCCACCATCTTCGTCCAGTGCACCTTGGGCCGGTAGTGGTGCTCGGCGTGGTAGCCGTTGTACAGCCAGATCCAGTTGTAGAACCGGTTGTACGTCGAGACACCCCACGCGATCGGCTCGTCGGGATTGCCCTTGTAGTGCTCGTAGTAGCCGTTCAGCGACGACAGCGAATGGCCGAGGTAGTAGAACGGCACCAGACACAGGAAGGCGCGCCAGTCGTGGACGAGGCAGGCGAGGTACACGACCACCACCGTCGCGATCTCGATCCGGATCCAGCGTGCGAGGTGCGGCCATTTCTGCTTGACGCGCGTGTAGCACTCGCCGATGTCGTCCCGGAAGTACGAGAGGAACGTGTACGTCCACGGGCTCTCGGGCTTGCCGTCCTTGCCGTGCCGGTAGATCGAGAGCGGATCGTTGGTGGTGCCGTTCGGGCCGATCCGGTCCATGTTGCCGACGTGATGGCGCAGGTGGACGTGCTTGTAGAACTCCTGGCTGAAACCGTCGGTCAACGAGAACAGGAAACTGAAGGCGCGGTTCAGCGGTTCCCACTTGAAGAACGGATTGTGGATGAAATTGTGGCTGGTGGAATTGATCGACCACGAGATCGAAATGGAATAAAGGCACGCGCACGGAATCCACAGCCACCACGGCGTGCGGTGGAAACCGAAGAACAGCCAGGCCAGGAACGCGGCATGGCCCAGCACCATCAGGACCGGAATCGCGTCCCAGGCGCTGTAGGCGAAGAAGCGGCGTTGCGGCCGGCTGGCTGTGGTGGCGGCGGTATTCATCGGGAAGGGCGACGGGCGTCGCATCAGGCTGCGGCGACCGCCATTTTACGACCTCCGGCGGCGGCTGTCGCAAAGCGCGGACAAAGCTGCAGCCACTAGCCTCGCAGCGCCGGCTTTCGGGCCGCTTTCGCCGGCCGCTGCCGATTCCACGCCGTTCAGCCGGTACACTGCCGCATCCATGTCTCCGTTCATGTTGCCTTCCCGCTTTGCCCGGCGTGCGCTCGCCCCGGCTATGCTGTGCGCCGCGCTCGCGGCCTGCGTCAGCGTGCAGGTGCCCCGGCTGCCGGAGGGCGATCTGCCTGCGCAGTGGCGGAATGCCTGGACTTCGCCGGAACTGGGGTCCGCGCCCGATCTGACCGGCTGGTGGAAGAGCTTTCATGATCCGGAACTGAATGGGCTGGTCGAGCAGGCGCTCGCGGACAACCTCGATGTCAAGCAGGCATGGTGGAAACTGCGCGCGGCACGTGCGCTGGAGGGCGAGTCCGCCACCCGGTTCAAGCCGCATCTTGCCTTCCAGACCATCGAGCAACCGAACCCGCAGAACACCGCCAGCTACTTCCAGGCCGGTTTCGATGCGTTGTGGGAGTTCGGCCTGTTCGGACGCGGCGACGCCGCCGGCCACATCGCCGCGGCCGATGCCGGCGCCGCCGCAGCCGGCCTGCAATCGGCGCGGGTGTCGCTGGTGGCCGAAGTGGTGCGGACGTATCTGCAGTTGCGCGCCGCCCAGCGCAACCAGACCCTGCTGGAGCAGGCCGCGCAGGCAGCACGGAAGAAGGTCGAACTGCTGCGCGTGCGCGAACGGTTGAAGCTCGCCTCGCAGCTCGAGGTGGTACACGCCTCGGCGGACGCCGCGAACGCCGAGGCGCGGCTGGCCGATCCGCGTGCCGCGGTGGTACAGGCTGCGCAGACGCTGGCGTTGCTGCTCGGGAAGAGCGAGCCAGATCCCGCGTGGCTCGCGCCGAAACCCGTGCCGCGACTGGTTGCGGTCGACGTGGCCTCGGTGCCGGCCGACCTGCTGCGCACCCGTCCGGAAATCCGTTATGCCGAAACACAGGTATTGAAGGCCGCGGGGGAGCTGGGGATCGCCAAGGCCGACATGTATCCGCACCTCTCGCTGGGCAGTTCGCTCACCTTCGCGGCACTGGTGAAGGGCCAGACCCGGCTGGGGGATGTCAACAACACGTTCGCGATAGGTCCGATCATCAACTTGCCGCTGTTCGACTGGGGCGCGCGCCGAGACGTGCGCGACGCGCGTGAAGCGCAACTCCGGGCCGCAGTGCTTGCCTACCGGCAGGCGGTACTGCAGGGTGCGGCGGAAGTCGAAAGCGATCTCGCCGCCCTGCATGCCGCCGGTCGGCGCGTCACGCTGGCCGACCAGGCCGCCGCCGCATCGCAACGCGCGGCAGACCTGAGCGCCAAACTGGGCGCGCTGGGACAGGCCGACCAGCTCGATCTTGCCGACGCCACGCTGGCGCTGACGCAATCCGAACTCGACCGCGAACAGGCGCGGGTCGCGCAGGGCATGGCGTTCGTCGCGTTGTACAAGGCGCTGGGCGGCGCGCCGCTGCCGGAAGCGGATGCGGGCTGTCCGGCCCCCTTGAGTCAAGCGGACGATTCGACGCGGAACGCGGCGAAGGGGGGTTGTGGAGAATGATCCCGCTTGCCCGCAAAACCCTGATCCACGAATGGCGGCGCTTTCTGCCGGCGATGCTGGCGGTGGCCTTCTCGGGTCTGCTGCTGCTGATGCAGGCGGCGCTGGTGTTCGGGATCTTCGGTTCCGCCGCGGTGTACATCACCGAATCCGACGCGGACCTGTGGGTGGGCTATCCGGGCACCCAGAGCATCGAACTGGGACGTCCGATCACGCCGCGTGCGCGCACCGCCCTGCTTATGGATCCCGATGTCGCACGGGTGGAACCCTTCGCGTGGATCAACGGCGACTGGCGCGGACCGGCCGGCACGGGCGGCGTGTCGGTGTTCGTGTCCGGTGTCAGCACGCAGCCGGACGGCATGATCTTCTCGGACGTGCTCACCGCGAAGGATCGCGCGCTGTTGCGCGAGCCGTTCGGGGTGATCGTCGATCAGGCCGACCTGTCCAAACTGGGCGTGCCGATCGGCGGCCAGGCGCTGATCAACGGCAAGCTGGTCCGGATCGTGGGCGTGGAGCACGGCCTGCGTGCGCTGGGCGGCGTGAACGTGGTGGCCTCGCTGGACACCGCGCGCGCGCTGGACAACGACTACGGCGGCGTGGAAGTCGCGTACTACGTGGCGCAACTGAAACCCGGCGCCGACGCGGAAGCGGTGGCCGCGCGCATCAACGAGGCCGCGCGCGGCCAGGGCTATGCCGCATGGACCAGTTCCGCGTTCGCGTGGCGCGCCGTGCTGTTCTGGATGTTTGAAACCGGTGCCGGGCTGGGCGTGGTGTTCCTGGCAATCGTGGTGTTCATCGTCGGCGCGGTGATCACCAGCCAGACCCTGATGGGCGCGATCGCGGGTTCGGTGCGCGAGTACGCGACGCTGCACGCGCTGGGCGTGGGCCTGGGCGCGCTGCGCCGGGTGGTGCTGGAACAGGCCGCGTGGATCGGCCTGTTCGGATTGATCGCCGGCCTGCTGCTGAGCCTGGGCCTCGTCGCGCTGGCCATGATCAACGACGTGCCGGTGCAGGTGAACCTGGCCGCGTGGGTGGTGTGCGCGGTGCTGGTGATGGGCATCGCGCTGGTCTCGGGCGTGGCCGCGGTGCGCGCGCTGCGGCGCGCCGATCCGGCATTGCTGCTGCGGTGAAGGCGATGCCGGCCCTCGTCGCCACCGACCTGCACATGGGTTTCACCAGCGGCAAGGTCCGCACCGAAATCCTGCGCGGGCTGTCGCTGTCGGTGGACGCGGGCCAGCTCACCCTGATTTCCGGGCCTTCCGGCTGCGGCAAGAGCACGCTGCTGTCGATCCTGTCCGGTTTGCAGCGGCCCGACTCGGGCAGCGTGGTCGCGCTGGGCGAGGACCTGTGGCGGGGCGACCGCAAGGCGCTGGACAACTTCCGTCTGCAGCACACCGGCTTCGTGTTCCAGGGCTTCAACCTGTTTCCGGCGTTGACCGCGCTGGAGCAGGTGATGCTGCCGATGGGTTACATGGGTCTGGACCGGGGCAGCGTGGAAGCGCGTGGCCGCGCGGCGCTGGAGGAAGTCGGCCTGGGCGACCGGATGCACCTGCTGCCGGCGGAATTGTCGGGCGGGGAAAAACAGCGCGTCGCGATCGCGCGCGCGCTGGTCAAGCAGCCGCAACTCCTGTTTGCCGACGAGCCCACCAGTTCGCTGGACGCGGCCAACGGCCAGATCGTGATCGACACGCTGCGCAACATCGCGCGCGAACACGGCACCATGGTGCTGTGCGTCAGCCACGACCCCCGCCTGGTCAGCCACGCCGACCGCGTGCTGGAGATGGAGGACGGCGCGATACTAAGCGACCGCAGGATGGTGAACGGCACCGCGCAAACGGAAAAGGAGACGGCAACGTGACTCGAATCCGCCTTGCCTGGATGCTGCCCGTCCTCGCTGCCGGCGTCCTGGCCGCCTGTTCCGGCGGCGATCAGGCCGGCACCAATGCCGCGCAGACCGTGGCGGCGCCGGCGTGGCTGGCGGTGGCGCGCGGACAGGTGGACGTCGAAGGCGGGCTGGTGCGTGTCGCCGCCCAGCGCGACGGCGTGATCCGGTCGGTGGCCGTGCGGCAGGGCGACCAGGTGAAGGCGGGACAAGTGCTGGCGCAGCTCGATCCGCGTGCCGCCGAGATCGCGGTGAACGCGGCGAAGGCCGGTGTCGAACAGGCGCGCGCGCAACTGGCGGAACTGGACGTGCAGTGGCGGCAGGCCAGGCAGCGGGCGCCGCGCGTGACCGCCGCCGCGAAGGCCGGCGCCGCCACCGGCGAGGCCGCCGAACAGGCGCGCGAGGCGGTGGTTTCGCTGCAGGCGCAACGCGACGCCGCCGAGGCGGCGCTGGAGGGGGCGCGTCAAAAACTCGCGGCGGCGCAGTTCGATCTGGACGCGATGGACCTGCGCGCCCCCGTCGCGGGCGTGGTGGTGTTCAAGCGCGCCGTGATCGGACAGAGTGTCGCGGCGGCCTCGGGCGAGACCCTGTTCGAAATCCTGCCCGACCGTCCGCACATCGTGCGCGCGCAGGTGGACGCCGACGCGGCCGGCGCGATCAAGCCCGGGATGCGCGCCGAGGTGGTGCGCGACACCGGCACCGGCCCCGTTTATCCGGCGACGGTGCTGTGGGTGGGCCAGGTGCTGCAGCCGGCGACGCTCAGCGAGGACCCGCTGCAACGCGCCGTGGCCAACGACGTCGATTGCACGCTCAGGCTGGAACCTCCGGCCAGCGGAGGGGTCGAACCGCCTCCGCTCCGGATCGGCCAGCGGGTGCTGGTCAGGTTCCCGAAGAGCGGCTGAAAGCACCTGGAAAGCCCGCCACTGCTAGAATCCAAGCCCCCCGGCGCATGCCAAGGCGGCGCCGACGTCAAGGAATCCCCGTGAATCAATGGAACATCCTGTGCGACTTCGACGGCACCATCGCGGTCGAGGACGTCACCGACTCGCTGCTGGAACGCTTCGCGCACCCCGACTGGCAGGTGCTGGAGCGTGACTGGCGCGCGGGCAGGATCGGTTCGGCCGAGTGCATGGCCGGACAGGTCGCGCTGCTGGACGCCTCGCGCGACGAGATCGACAAGCACCTCGCCACGTTGCGCATCGACCCCGCCTTCCCAGCCTTCGTCGAAGCGGCGCGCACGGCAGGGTCGAAACTGCTGGTGGTCAGCGACGGCCTGGATTACGCGATCCGCGCGATCCTCAAGCGCGCGCATCTCGACTGGCTGCCGGTGCTGGCCAACCGCTTCGTGCAGGCCGGGCCGCGCAAGTGGAAGCTGGAAACGCCGTTCTCCGATCCGCACTGCCGGATCGCCAGCGGCCACTGCAAGTGCGCGAACGCGGTGCGCGAACACAACCGCCACCACCGCGTGCTGCTGATCGGCGACGGCGCCTCCGATTTCTGCGCGGCGGGCGAGGCCGATTTCGTGTTCGCCAAGCATCGCCTGATCGAGCATTGCCGGCACGCCGGCATCCCGCACGTGTCGATCGTCGGTTTCGCCGATGCCATCAGCCTGCTGCCGGCGCTGCTGGCCGGCAGGCTGCACACGCCACGACGCACGCTGCTGCCCGAAGCCGCGCGTCTGTAAAGCCACTCTTTCCGGAACCATGCCGATGCACGCTGCCGCACGTCCCGCCGACGGCCCGTCCCTGGCCCGGACCCGTACCCTGGAAAGCGCCCGGCTGTTCGAGATCGCCTGCCGTTCCATTCCCGGCGGCGTCAACAGCACCGCGCGCGCGACCTGGTCGGGCTGGGACCCCTATCCGCTGTTCGTCGCCAGCGGTTCGGGCTCGCGCCTCACCGACGTCGATGGCAACGAATACATCGACTATCTGCTGGGCCTCGGCCCGATGCTGCTGGGCCACCGGCCGCCGCGCGTCACCCAGGCCGTGGTCGATTTCATCCAGCAGCGCGGCACCATCTTCGCGCTGCCCACCGCCGACGAGGCGCGGCTCGCCGAGAAGATCATCGCCGCCGTGCCCGGCGTGGATCAGGTGCGCCTGTGCAACACCGGCACCGAAGCGGTGCTGTATGCCACACGCCTGGCGCGCGCGTTCACCGGCCGGCCGAAGATCATCCGCTTCGAGGGCATGTACCACGGCTTCTCCGATCAGGTGTACTGGAGCAAGCATCCCGACATCGCCAGGGCCGGTCCCGACGATCACCCGGTGCCAGTGCCGCAGGGGCCGGGCCTGCCGCGCGGCGTGGAACAGAACCTGATCATCCTGCCCTGGAACGACGCCGACGCACTGGAAGACGCGATCAGGCGCGAAGGCGACTCGATCGCGGCGGTGATCACCGAGCCCGTGATGTGCAACACCGGCTGCATCCTGCCGAAACCGGGTTACCTCGAAGCGATGCGCGAGCTGACCCAGGCGCACGGCATCGTGCTGCTGTTCGACGAAGTGATCACCGGTTTCCGGCTGGGCCTTGCCGGCGCACAGGGCCGCCTGGACATCAAGCCGGACCTGTCGGTGTTCGCCAAGGGCATCGGCGGCGGCTTCCCGGTCGCGGCCTGCGGCGGGCGCGCCGACATCATGGCGCTGGTCGCCGACGGCACGGTGTCGATGGCGGGCACTTACAGCGCCAACGGCATCGCGATCGCCGCGGCCAACGCGGCGCTGGACGAGCTGGCGACGCCGGGCCTGTTCGCGAGGCTCGACGCGGTGTCCGACGAGCTGCGGCTGGGGCTGGACAAGGTGCTGCGCGATGCCGGCCTGCCCGCGTACGTGGTGGGCCTGGGGCCGCTGATGCAGGTGTGGTTCGCGAAGGAACCCATCCACAACTACCGCGACGCCGAACGCCACGCCGACCAGAAGCTGTTCCGCAAGTGGTGGGAAGGCATGCTCTCTCGCGGCGTGCTGTTCCATCCGGGCGCCTACGAAAACCTGTTCGTCTCCACCGCGCACACGCACGCGGACGTCGCCGAAACGCTCGCGGCGGCGAAGCAGGTGGCGGCGGAACTCGCGCGTTCGCTTTGATCCGGTCGCGCCTCATGCGCGATCCGGCATAAGGGCATGGCGGCCCGTCCTTTCCGCTGACATCACGTCCGGCGTACCGTGCGGAGCTCGTTCCGCACCCGTTCACGCCGTATGTCCGTCGCCGCCCTGCCGCGTTCGCCGCTGCCCGAGGACAAGGCGCAACTGCTGTCGCGCCTGACCGACGGTCTGGATCCGGGGGCACTGTGGTGGCTGTCCGGTTATGCCGCGGGTCTGGCGCGCGGCGGTGTGTCCGGCACCGATGCCGGGGCGGTCTCGTCCGCGCAGGCTGCCGCCGAAGCGCAGGATGCGGCGCGTCTGACGATCCTCTACGGCAGCCAGACCGGCAACGCCCGGCGCGTGGCCGAGAACCTGGCGCGGCGGGCGGAGGCGGCCGGACTGGACGTGCGCCTGGCGCGCGCCGATGCGTATCCCTTGCGCGAGCTGGCGAAGGAACGGCTGCTGTACGTCGTGATCAGCACCCAGGGCGACGGCGATCCGCCCGACGATGCGCGCGGCTTCGTCGAATTTCTTGCCGGCCGGCGCGCGCCGAGGCTGGAAGCGCTGTCGTTCGCGGTGCTGGGCCTCGGCGATTCCAGCTATCCGCAATTCTGCGCGACCGGCCGCAGGCTCGACGCGCGGCTTGCGGAACTGGGTGCGAGAAGATTGTTCGGCTTCGGCGAAGCCGATCTCGACGTCGATGCCACGGCCGTGCCGTGGATGCAGCGGGCGCTCGCGCATGCGCGGGAACGGCTGAAGCCGCCGCTGCCGCCAGCGAAGGTCACGCTGCTGCGGCCGCGTGTCGATGCGGCCGCGTGGTCGGCGGCGCGGCCGTTCACGGCCGGGGTGCTGGTCAACCAGCGCATCACCGCCGACGACAGCGCGAAAGACGTGCGGCATCTGGAGCTCGATCTCGCGGGTTCCGGCCTCGACTACGAACCCGGCGATGCGCTGGGTGTGCTGCCGCGCAATCCGTCGCCGCTGGTCGAGGCGGTGCTGGAAACCTTGTGGCTCGACGGCGACGCGGAAATTGCGCATGCCGGCGAAACACACACATTGCGCGAATGGCTGACAACGAAACGTGAATTGACGCGCCTCGCCCGTCCGTTCGTCGCGGCGCTGGCCGCGCGCTGCGGCGATGGGGCGTTGCGCGCGCTGCTGCAACCCGGGCAAAGCGAGGCGCTGCGCCAGTTGCTCGAAACCTCGCAGCCCGTCGATCTTCTGCAACGGTATCCGGCGGAATGGTCGGGCGAAGCATTGGTCGCCGCGCTGCGCCCGCTCGCGCCGCGCCTGTATTCGATCGCGTCCAGCCGTGCTGCGGTGGGCGACGAGGCACACCTCACGGTCGCGCATGTCGAATACGCGACCGACACGGGCGTGCGCTGGGGCGCGGCCTCGCACTGGCTGGCCACGCGCGCGGAAGGCGAAACCGTCGAGGTGTACCTGGAACGCAACGAGCGTTTCCGCCTGCCGGCCGATCCCGATCGCGACATCATCATGGTCGGTCCCGGCACCGGCGTCGCGCCGTTCCGCGCCTTCGTGCAGCAGCGCAGGGAAAGCGGTGCGCGCGGACGCAACTGGCTGTTCTTCGGCAATCCGCATTTCCGCAGCGATTTTCTGTACCAGCTCGAATGGCAGGCCGCGTTGAAAGACGGCTCGCTCGCCCGCCTCGACGTCGCATTTTCACGTGATTTCGCGGGAAGTCCGCACATGGACGTGCGGGGGGTTGCGCAGGACGCGCGTAAAAAAACTTACGTGCAACAGCGCCTGCGTGAGAGCGGCCGCGAGTTGTTCGGCTGGCTGGAAAATGGCGCGTATCTCTACGTGTGCGGCGCCACCGCTATGGCGCGCCGGGTCGAAGACACATTACGAGACGTCATCGTGGAGCACGGCGGTCGCTCGATCGAGGCCGCCGGGGAATACATCGCGAAATTGCGTGACGAACACCGTTATGCACGGGACGTCTATTGATGAGCGAGCCCTCCGACCTCGAACGCATCAAGCGCACAAGCCGCTGCCTGCGCGGCAGCCTGCGCGAAAGCCTCGCCGATCCGGTCACCGGCGCGCTGCGCGCCGACGACGTCCAGCTGTTGAAGTTCCACGGGGGTTACCAGCAGGACGACCGCGACCTGCGCGAGGCGCGGCGGCTCGCGAAACTGGAACCCGACTATTCGTTCTTCCTGCGCCTGCGCCTGCCGGGCGGGGTGATGTCGCCCGCGCAGTGGCTGGCGATGGATGCAATGGCGCGGCGCCATGGCAGCCGCGGCCTGCGCCTGACCACGCGCCAGACGATCCAGGTGCACGGCATCGAGAAAGGAAACCTGCGCGCGGCGGTGCAGGCCATCCATGCCGCAGGTCTCGACACCATCGCCGCCTGCGGCGACGTCAACCGCAATGTCGTGGCGGCGGTCAATCCGCTGCTGTCGCGCGTGCACGCGCGGATTTTCGAACAGGCGCAGGCGCTGTCGCTGCACCTGCGGCCGAAGTCGCGCGCGTGGCAGGAAATCTGGCTGGACGAGCCGCCGGTGCAACCCGAGGAAAGCGAGCCGCTGTATGGCGATGCCTACCTGCCGCGCAAGTGCAAGATCGGCTTTGCGGTACCGCCCGACAATGACATCGACGTGTATTCGCAGGACGTCGGCCTGGTCGCGATCATCGAAAACGGCGAACTGGCCGGCTACGACGTGCTCATCGGCGGCGGCATGGGCGCGACGCACGGCGATGCGAAAACCCATCCGCGTCTGGCAAGCCCGGTCGGTTTCATCACGCCCGGACAGGTGACCGCGCTCGCGGAAGCTGCGCTGACGACCCAGCGCGACCATGGCGACCGCAGCGAGCGCAGGCACGCGCGCTTCAAGTACGCCATCGATGATCGCGGCGTGGCATGGATCAAGGCCGAGATCGAACGTCGTGCCGGTTTTGCGTTGCAACCGGCATACGGTTTTGCGTTCACGCAACGCGGCGACCGCTTCGGCTGGCGCGAAGGCGGGGACGGCCGCTGGCATCTCGGCTTGCGTATCCCGTTCGGCCGCGTGCACGACCGGGACGGCGTCACCCGGCAAACGGGTCTGCGCGCGATCGCGGCGCTGCTGGCCGAACGGGCACCGGACGCGCAGATCCGGCTGACACCGAACCAGAACGCGTTGATCGCGGGCGTGCCAAAGGTGTTGCGCGAACGCATCGATGCGCTCGCCATCGAACACGACCTCGCGCTGCATCGCACCGCCACGCTGCTCGCGCGCAACGCCATCGCCTGCGTCGCGCTGCCGACCTGCGGCCTTGCGATGGCCGAAGCCGAACGCTGGATGCCGGATTTCATCCCGAAGGTGCAGACGCTGCTGGACAAGCACGGCCTGCGCGAGGAACCCATCGACCTGCGCGTCAGCGGCTGCCCGAACGGCTGCTCGCGCCCGTACCTCGCCGAGATTGCACTGATCGGCAAGGCGTCCGGGCGCTACAACCTGATGCTGGGCGGCGATCATCGCGGGCAGCGCCTGAACGCACTGTATCGCGAAAACATCACCGAGCCTGAAATACTCGTCGAGCTGGATGCGCTGCTCGCACGCTTCGCCAGCGAGCGCGAACCGGAGGAACGCTTCGGCGATTTCCTGGTGCGCGAGGCGGTGGTGGCGCCGCCGCGATCGCGGGAGGACACGGCATGACGCCGCCCGATCCCGTCACCGCGGCGCAATCGCCCGCCGCGTTGGCCGAATTGAATCGCTGGCTGGGCACGCTCGGCGCGGCACGCCGTGTCGAATGGGCGCTGCGCGCGCTGGCCGGCGAGCACGCCCTGTCATCCAGCTTCGGTGCGCAGGCGGCGGTGTCGCTGCACATGGTCACGCGCGTGCGCCCCGACATTCCGGTGATCCTGATCGACACCGGCTACCTGTTTCCGGAGACCTACCGCTTCGCCGACGAACTGTGCGGGCGGCTGCGGCTGAACCTCAAGGTGTACCGCCCGCTGCTGGGTGCGGCGTGGATGGAGGCACGCTTCGGCAAGCTGTGGGAGCAGGGCGTCGAGGGCATCGCGCATTACAACCGCCTGCGCAAGGTCGAGCCCATGCAGCGTGCCCTCGAAGAACTCGGCGTGCGCACCTGGATCGCCGGCATCCGCCGCAGCCAGTCGCGGAGCCGCGCGCACATCGACTTCCTCGAGCTGCGCGACGGCCGCTGGAAGCTGCATCCGATCGCGGATTGGCGCGACCGCGACGTATGGCGCTACCTGAACCGCCACGATCTGCCCTACCACCCGCTGTGGCACGAAGGTTACGTGTCGATCGGCGACGTGCACACCACGCGCCGCCGGGAACCGGGGATGCGCGACGAGGACACGCGCTTCTTCGGCCTGACCCGCGAATGCGGATTGCATTTCGCGGCAAGGTAAATGGACGTCCAAACGCTTGCAATGCGCGCGTGGCGCCGGCAAGCTGCGGGTTCCCCACGGAGAACCGGCATGACAGGCAAGACCCGCCGGACGCGCGAGCCCGCGCCGGCGCCGAAACCGGAACGCGCGCAAGTTGCCGCCAAGCGCAAGGCGTCGCCCAGGCCCGACCTCGCCGCGGTGCGCGCGGAGATCGACGGGATCGACCGCCAGATCCAGGCGCTGATCGCCGAGCGCGCGCGCTGGGCGCAGCAGGTCGGCAAGGCCAAGGGCAAGCTCGCCGCGGCGGTCGACTACTACCGGCCGGAACGCGAGGCGCAGGTGCTGCGCCGGGTGGTCGACCGCAATGTCGGCCCGCTGTCGGACGAAGTGCTGGTGCGGCTGTTTCGCGAAATCATGTCGGCCTGTCTGGCCCAGCAGGAACCGCTGAAGGTGGGCTATCTCGGCCCCGAAGGCACGTTCTCGCAGCAGGCGGTGTTGAAGCACTTCGGCCACTCGGCCAGGGGTTATCCGCTTTCCAGCATCGAGGAAGTGTTCGACGAGGTCGCGGCGGGGCACGCGGATTTCGGCGTGGTGCCTGTGGAGAACTCGGGCCAGGGCACCATTCAATCGACGCTGGACATGTTCCTGTCCTCGCCGTTGAAGATCTGCGGCGAGGTGGAACTGCACGTGCACCAGTACCTGCTCTCGCGCAGCGGCCACATCGAGGACATCGAGCGGGTGTATTCGCATGCGCAATCGCTGGCGCAGTGCCGCGCGTGGCTGCGCCAGCATCTGCCCAGGGCCGAACTGCAGGCGCTGGCCAGCAACGCCGAAGCCGCGCGCCGTGCGCGCCACGCGGACGACGCCGCGGCGATCGCGGGCGAGAGCGCCGCGCACGTGTACGGCCTGAAGATCGTCGCCGGCCCGATCGAGGACCGTCCCGACAACACCACGCGCTTCCTGGTGATGGGCCGCAGGCTGTTCCCGCCTTCGGGCCACGACCGCACCTCGCTGCTGGTGTTCGTGCAGGATCAGCCCGGCGCGCTGTACCGGGTGCTGGAACCGCTGGCCCGGCGCGGCATCAGCATGAACCGGATCGAATCGCGCCCCGCGCATACCGGCAAGTGGCAATACGCGTTCTTCATCGACGTGGGCGGCCACGTCGATGAATCGCCGCTCTCCGACGCACTGGCGGAGCTGGGCGATTTCGCCTCGCAGGTGACGGTGCTGGGTTCGTATCCGGTCGCGGTGGCCTGAAACTCGCGACGTGCCCGCGCGGTCCCAATTCCGTCACCGCCGACGAGGACGCTGCATGCGCCGCCTGAGCCTGCTGCTGTTCGTGCTGGGATCGCTGTCGATGTGGCCGGCATTCGCCCGTGCCGGTTCCTACGCGGATGCGTTGTCGCAATGCCTGATCCGCGCGACCACGCCCGCCGACCGGAAAATCGTGACGCGCTGGGCCTTCGCCACCCTCGCGCTGGATCCGGACGTCGCGTCGATGGCGACGATCACACCCGCGCAACGGGCGGCCATCAACCAGCGGGCGGGTGTACTGGTGACCGATCTGCTCACGCGATCGTGCAGCCAGCCGGTGCAACAGGCACTGATGTTCGAGGGCCCCTCCGCCGCCCAGGCGGCGTTCGAGGCGTGGGCACGCTGGGCGATCGCCGGTATCGCGGAGCAGCCGCAGGTGATGCAGGGTGCGGCTGCGTTGCTGCAATACGTCGACCTTGGCAAGCTGATGTCGCTGATTCCGCTGCAAGGGTTTCCGCCGAACGGCAGCGGCGCGCGCTGACACAGGCGCTGATTTCGATTCATGCCGGATCGAGCAGGTCGTTGAGAAAGTGCTTTCCCGCACTTTTTCAACGTCGCGAGTCCGGCACATGTCCGGACTCGCTCCCGACGGATCAATCGCCTGCAGCGCCTGATCCGCGGCAGCCATCCCTGGCGCGGCTTCCGATCGGCATCCCTGCCTCACCCTCGCGTGCAGCGCGATCCGCCCTCAGGCAGATCGCAAACGCCGCGGGTTCGACCACGCCGGCGGCGCGGGCCACGCGGGTTCGGCGTTGCCGGCGACCGCGCGGCGCAGGTCGAGCGCGTCGATCTGCGCCGCGAGTTCACGCAGCAGCCGCACCGCGTAGTCACGCAGCACGCGGCCGCGCGGCAGCACCGCCCACGTGATGCACTCCGGCAGCGCGTCCGGCGCCGGCAATGCGCGCAGATCCGCGTCTTCGGGCGACACCGCCATCTCCGCCAGGATGCCGACGCCGACGCCGGCGCGCACGTAGGTCTTGATGAGGTCGGCATCGTGCGCGGTCATCGCCAGTTGCAAGGGCAGCTTCGCCGCGTCGAAGGCGCGTCTGAGCGAGGATTCCGGCTTGCGCGAGGACTCATAGCTGACCAGCGGCCATGCGGACAATTGGCGCAGGCCGGGCGGTTGCCTGCGCCGCGCGAGGACATGCGCGGACGGCACCAGCACCACGCGTCGCCAGCGGAACAGCGGCACCGCGACGCCGGCAGCGGGCACCGCGCCGCTGGTGCTGATGACCGCGAGATCGTCGCCCTCGCGCGCGAGCCGTGCCAGGATTTCGCCCTCGTCGGAAGGGTGCAGGCGGATGCTCACCCCGGGAAACTCGCGTCGCGTCGCGGCGATGGCGGCGGGCAGCACGTAGCGCGCCTGCGTGTGCGTGGTGACCAGCGTCAGGCGGCCCTGGCGTTCGCCGCGCTGGTTGGCGGCCAGCGCGCGGATGTTGCCGGCCTCGTCCAGCAGCCGGCGGGCGTGCACCAGCACGTGCTCGCCGGCCTGCGTCAGCGCGGTCAGGCTGCGGCCCTTGCGGGTGAACAGGAGAAACCCGAGTTCGTCTTCCAGATGCTTGATCTGGCGCGACAGGCCCGGCTGGGTGGCATGCACGCGTTCGGCAGCGAGGGTGATGTTGAGGCCGGAATCGGCGATGGCGGCGAGGTAGCGGAGCTGGTTGAGGGTCATCCGGTGGGTCCCGAGAGTGGTCGCGGAAAGGCACGATGCGCGCCAGCGGCGCGCCGCAGCGCAGATCGGCGACAACACTTCGCGGGACGTTTCAGGCTCATCGGTGGCTTCCGCGACGGCTGCAACGGGAAGGCAGCCACGCCGGTCGAGCCTAGCATGTGGACGTCCAGACGTCCATATCCGCTTATGACGCCGCGGCATGAGTACGGTCCCGATGCGCATTTCCGCTTGCCTCGGCAGGGGCGCAGACTGCCGGCATGCCCACGCACCCGCCAATCGCAACGCACGGGGTCCAGCCGCTGTTTCCGCTGTTCGCCGACCTGCACGGTCGCGCCGTGCTCGTGATCGGCGGCGGCGCGGTCGCACGCCGCAAGGTCGAGGCGTTGCTGGAGGCCGGCGCCGACGTGACGGTGGGCGCGAACGGATTCGATCCCGGCCTGCAGACACTGATCGCCCGCGGCGTCATCCGCCGGCGCGCGGGCGCATTCGAACCCGGATGGCTGGAGGGTGCATGGTTGGTGGTGGCCGCGAGTCGCGAGCCTTCGGTCAATCGCGCCGCCGCGGCGGCGGCGACGGCGCGCGGGATCTTCGTGAACGTGGTCGATGATGCCGGACTGTCCAGTTTCCATCTGCCGGCGCGGGTGCGGCGCGGACGCCTGCAGGTCGCGATTTCCTCGGGCGGTGCCGCCCCGGTGCTGGCACGGCGTCTGCGCGAGCGGCTGGAAGCGGAACTGGATGCATCGCTGGATGCGCTGACCGGCCTGCTTGCGCGCGAGCGTGCGCGCATTCGCCGACGCTTTCCCGAGCCACGCAAGCGTCGGCGCTTTTTCGAACGGCTGCTGGACGGCGAGCTGCCGCGCCTGCTGCGCGCTGGCGACCGGACGGGTGCGCAGGCCGCATTCGAACGCGCGCTGGCCTCCGGCGTACCGGAATCGCGGCGCGGCAGCGTGGCACTGGTCGGCGCCGGCCCCGGTGATCCGGGCCTGCTCACCATGAAGGCGCTGCGCGCATTGCAGGAAGCCGACGTGATCCTGCACGACCGCCTGATCGGTCCCGCCATTCTGGATCTCGCGCGTCGCGATGCCCGGCGTGTCGCCGTGGGCAAGCGCGTGGGCGAAGACCACGATGCCGCGCAGGCGCGCATTCATGCGCTGATGCTGCATCACGCGCGTTCGGGGCGCCGCGTGGTCCGCCTGCAGGGCGGCGACCCGCTGGTGTTCGGGCGCGGCGGCGAGGAACTGGATTTCCTGAGCGGGCACATGATCCCGCACGAGGTGATACCGGGCATCACCGCCGCGCTCGCGTGCGCGGCGGTCGCGGAGGTGGCGCTGACCGATCGCCGGCATGCGCGCAGCGTCACGCTGCTGAGCCCGCGTGGCAACACGCCGCTGGATCACGCGGCGCTGGCGGCGCCGGGGCAGACACTCGCGATCTACATGGGAGTCGGCGAGCTCGAATCATTGTCGCGCAGCCTCGTGCATCACGGACGTGGCGCCGACACGCCCTGCGTGCTGGTCGAAAGCGGCACGTTGCCGGAGCAGCGCACGCTCACCGGCACGCTCGCGGCGTTGCCGGCGCTTGCACGCGCGCACAACGTACAGGCGCCGGCGCTGCTGATCATCGGCGAGGTTGCCGCGCGGGCGGCACGCGCCGCGTTTGCCGGCCGATGTCGCGACGGATTCGAAGCCGTCGCGCATGCCGCCTGAACATTCCCTTCGAAGCCGCATTTTCACCAGGAGTCCATCCCCATGAGTCTGCAACTGGGCGAAACCGCCCCCGACTTCACCCTCGACTCCACCCAGGGCCCGCTGCACTTCAACGCCTACGCGCGTGGTCACTGGGTGGTGTTCTTCTCGCACCCCAAGGATTTCACGCCGGTGTGCACCACCGAACTGGGCGCGTTCGCGCGCCGC
>JAJPHQ010000093.1 GCA_021325195.1 Gammaproteobacteria bacterium
ATGTCGTACACCAGCGTGTGCACCTGCTTGTGTTCCAGCGCCGGCAGATTGATCCGGCGCACGTCGCCGTCCACCCGGATCATCGGCGGCAGGCCGGCCGACAGGTGCAGGTCCGAGGCCTTGTTCTTGACCGAAAAGGCCAGCAGTTCGGCGATATCCATGCTTCACTTTCCCCCAATGGCTGCGCTGCGACGATGCCGGCCGCGCAACGGGCACTCCGCCTTCGGCTCCGTATCTCCCCCATCCCAGCAAGAATCCGGCCAGCCGGCCCGGGGCGCCATGCGCGGCGCACCCCGAACGGCCCCGAGTATAACCTTGGCCTCCCCCGCAGACAGCGACCGGTTCGACTTATGTCCGCTTCCGCCCTTGCCGCCCTGTGCGCCCGGATCGAAGCCGCGGCCCGGGGCCGCAACGTGACCCTGATCGCAGTTTCCAAGACCCGTGCGGCCGGAGAGATCCGCGCCCTCGCCGCGGCCGGCCAGCGCGCCTTCGGCGAGAACTACGTGCAGGAAGCGCTGGCCAAGCAGCGCGAGCTTTCGGACCCCGCTCTCGAATGGCACATGATCGGTCCGCTGCAATCCAACAAGTGCCACGAGGTGGCGCGGCATTTCGACTGGCTGCAGAGCCTGGACCGCGCCAAGCTGATCGAGCCGCTGGACCGCGCGCGGCCGGACGACCGTCCGCCGCTGAACGTGCTGATCGAGGTTAACCTCGGCGGCGAGGCCAGCAAGTCGGGCTGCCGCCCGGACGAGATCGCCGGTCTCGCCGCGCGCATCGCAGCCGCATCGCGCCTCGAGCTGCGCGGCCTGATGGCGATACCGGCGCCGCATCCCGACCCCGCCGTGCGCCGCGCCGCATTCGCGCGGCTGCGCGGACTGTTCGAGACCTTGCGCGCCGCGCATCCCGGCATCGACACGCTGTCGATGGGCATGTCCGATGATTTCGAACTCGCGATCGAGGAAGGCGCGACGATGGTGCGGATCGGTACCGCGCTGTTCGGAAAGCGGAACCCGCGCCCCGGAACCCGGGAATCGAAAGGGCGAAACGGCGCACCCGAGCCGTAAAGTTCCCGCAGGGACGCGACCGCACCTTGCTATGCTTGGCGCGTGTTCGGTGCGATGTGTCCGCCATGCCGGCTATTATCGAGTCCAGAGTCCCGGGTCCCGATTGCCGCGCCATCGCCTTCATCGGCGGCGGCAACATGGCGCGCAGCCTGATCGGCGCGCTGGTGGCGCACGGCACCGACGCCGCCACGGTCCGGGTGGCCGAGCCGCGCCCGGATGCGCGCGACGCGCTGGCGCGCGAGTTCGGCGTGCGCACCTTCCCGGACAACCCGGAAGCGGTGTCGGGCGCAGACTGCGTGGTGCTGGCGGTCAAGCCGCAGGTGATCCGGAAGGTATGCGAAGGGCTGGCCGAACCGTTGCGCGCTTCACGCCCGCTGCTGATCTCGATCGCCGCCGGCGTTCGCATCGGACAGATCGAGCGGGTGCTCGGCGCGCATCTCGCGATCGTGCGCGCGATGCCCAACACGCCGGCGCTGATCGGCAGCGGCGCCGCGGGCATGTATGCCAACGAACGCGTCGGTGCGGCGCAGCGCGTGCTGGCCGAACGCATCCTGGGCGCCGCCGGCGTGGTGCGCTGGATCGACGACGAGGCGCAGATGGACGTGGTGACCGCGCTGTCCGGCTCCG
The DNA here is from genome assembly GCA_021325195.1 of Gammaproteobacteria bacterium. Lineage (GTDB taxonomy): Bacteria > Pseudomonadota > Gammaproteobacteria > Xanthomonadales > Rhodanobacteraceae > 66-474. Next base: position 1,692 of record JAJPHQ010000093.1, read on the forward strand.
GCCCGGCGTATTTTTTTCTGCTGGTCGAGGCGATGGAGGATGCCGCGGCGCGGCTGGGGCTGCCGCGCGATACCGCGCGCGTGCTGGCCGCGCAGACCTGCCTGGGCGCGGGCCGGATGCTGACGGAGGGCAACGAGACCGCGATGCAGTTGCGCAAGCGCGTCACTTCGCCGCCCGGCACCACCGAGGCCGCGATCGAGGTGCTCGAACAGGGTGCCTTCCGCCCGCTGGTCGCGCGCGCGATGGACGCGGCGACGCGGCGCGGTGCCGAACTTTCGGCGGCATTGGACGATTGAACACGACTCCGCCGTGAAACTGCATCGCCAGTCCATGGCACCACGCCCCGGCCCGCGCAGATCGCGCGTCGCTGACGCCGTTTGCTACGCTTGCCGGGTCCCGAGTCCCGAGCCCCGGCTTCCATGACCTATCTCGCACGCGCCCTGGCGATCCTGATCGAATTTGCCTTCAGCGCCGCGGTCGCGCTGTTCGTGCTGCGCCTGCTGGCCGAGGCGGTGCGGGCCGACTTCTACAACCCGATCTGCCAGTTCCTGTACCGCACCACCAATCCCGTGCTGACGCCGCTCAAGCGGGTGATTCCGAACTGGCGGCGCATCAGCCTTGCCGCCTTGCTGATCGCGTGGCTGCTGGAAATCATCAAGAACGTGCTGCTCTACACCCTGCTGGGCCTGTGGACGTCGGTGACCGGCGCGCTGCTGCTGGGTTTCGCGGACCTGCTGGATTTCCTGGCGGTGCTGTACCTGATCATGCTGTTCGCCTGGGCGCTGCTGAGCTGGGTCAGTGTGGATGCGCGCCATCCGCTGGTGCCGCTGCTGGGCAAGCTGGTCGATCCGGTCCTGCGTCCCTTGCGCCGCCTGTTGCCCGCGCCGGGCGGGCTCGATCTTTCGCCGCTGGTGGCGATCGTGGTGATCCTGGTGCTGCGGGTGCTGGTGGTGGCACCGCTGCTCGACCTGGGCCATCGCATCGCACTGTGACCGTCTCACCGCGGGCGTATCATCGGCACGATCCGGCACGTGGAGGACCCTGCGACATGTCCCTGCGCATCGCGCTGGCGTGCACCGCGCTGGGGCTGCTGGCGATGGCAGCGGAGACGGCTTCGGCCGGACAGAGCGAACGCTTCGGCGAGTACGTCGTCTACTACAGCGCGATCTCCACCGATCTGCTGACCCCGCAAGTCGCCCGCGCAAACGGCCTGACACGCTCTCCACACGACGGCCTGCTCAACATCACCATCCAGCGCGATACCGGCGGCGGCAAGCCGCAGCCGGTGACGGGCAGCGTCCGCGGCAACGCCGTCGACCTGGCCGGACACGTCGAGCCGATCCGTTTCCGTGAAGTGCGCGAACCCGGCGCGATCTACTACCTCGGCATCTTCCCGGTCGGCCACGGCGCCGAAACGCTGCGCTTCGAGCTCACCGTCGCGCCGCAAGGCGGCTCCGCGCGCAAGCTCGTCTTCAGTCGCGATTACGTGACGGATTGAAAGCGCCTCTCGCCTCCGGAGCGGCGGCCGAAGGCCGAGCGCGCATGCGGGATCGGGGCCGGACCGAGGGTTCCCGTTTCGCGCGCCATGCACGCAAGGCGTGAATCCCCACGCGATGCCCGGCACCGCCCCGGTTCCGGCGGACAGATCAGCGGCCCGCCCAACGCGCGATCACGGCGTGCAGCGCGTCGAGACCGTCGGCCAACGCGGCAGGCCCCGGCTGCAGGATGACCGGCGACTTGATTTCGTGCAGTTCGCCGTCGCGTACCGCGGGAATCGCGTTCCAGCCCGGACGCGCGGCAACCTTCTCCGGGCGAAATTTCTTGCCGCACCACGAAGCCAGGATGATGTCCGGTGCCCGGCGCACCACTTCGTCCGCGTCGGCGAGGATGCGCTGTTTCGCCAGCGGTTGTTCCGCCAGCTCCGGAAACACGTCCTCGCCGCCCGCGATCCGGATCAGCTCTGCCACCCAGCGGATGCCGGAGATCATCGGCTCGTCCCATTCCTCGAAATACACGCGCGGCCGGCGCGGCAATCGTGCGGCCTGCGCGCGCACGCTTTCGATGTGCCGCTCCGCCTCGTTCGCGTATGCCTCGGCCTTGCCTGTCGCACCGACCAGCGCACCCAGGCGGCGGATGTAATCGAGAATGCCCTCGACCGAGCGGTGGTTGCTGATCCACACCTCGACGCCGGCCCCGATCAGTTCGCGCGCGATATCGGCCTGGATATCGGAAAACCCGATCGCGAAATCCGGTTTCAATTTCAGGATCTCGCCGATTTTGGCGCTGGTGAACGCGGAAACTTTCGGTTTTTCCCTGCGCGCGCGCGGCGGCCGCACCGTGAAGCCGGAAATGCCG
>JAJPHQ010000105.1 GCA_021325195.1 Gammaproteobacteria bacterium
CGGATTGCACCTTGGTGCCCCTGGCGGTGTCGGACGGCACCACGGCCCAACCGCCTTGCGGATCCAGATAGCGGATCGTCAGCACTGACGCCCCGATCACCCGCATGCCCACCGCCTTGCCCATCGCGGGGATGCTGGCCACCATGTTGTGCGGATCCAGCGGCGTGCATCCGGCAGTGGTGCAATCATGACCACGCATGTAGAGGAAGGACGGCAGCGAGAACGGCGTGGCAGGAGCAGCCCACGAGGTGGTGACGTCACTGAGCGCATCGGGAATGGCGTTCGGATCGCTGGCGTACACCGTCGGTGCACGCAAACCGTCCAGATAAACGCCGGCGGACGTTCGCGCGGCGTTGCCACCGCTGTTGCTGCAGTACTGCGAATTCGCCAGCAGCAGGTCGTCCCGCATGCGGCCAATCGCGAAGCGGCCCTCTTCCTGCAGCCGCGCCAGTTGTGTCTGCGCCCGGCTGCTGCTGAAGGTGGACGGGAACACCGAGACGATGCCGGCCGCGACCAAGAGGCCCAGCACCAGCGCGACCATTATCTCGACCAGTGAGAAACCCGCATCGCGGCGCGTGGGCTGGTGTGGCAAGCAGTTCATGGCTGGAACACCCAGGCAAAGGTTTGCGGCTGTCGGCGGCGGTCGCTACCGGCACCGGACTCGTTCCATGTGAGGGTCATCGTGCACGTGCCGCCATAGGGCGGACGCATCTGGCGTTGTTCATCGTTCGGGGCATACCCCGCACCCCCCGCGTCGCACGTGATGCTGGCTTTGACGTTCGGAAGAAACGCCTGCAACTGGCTGCTCCAGATTGCGCGGTCGTAGGCGGCGAGCTGCGCGGGCGTGCAACCGCCCGTGCAATCCTGCACATCGCCGGTCGGATAGTCGCGGTTGTAGTCGCCATTCCACACGCCCACCAGATTGGCGCTCATCCGGTCGGCCATGCCGTGGGCGAGGAAGGTCGCCTGCGTGCGCAGATAGGCAACGTGATTGGATTGCAGGGCAAAGATCAGCAAGCCGCCAAGGCCGACCATGCCCAGACTGAAAACCAGCACAGCAATCAGTACTTCCAGCATCGAAAAACCGTGTTGCGGCGTGTGTGACGTGTGCCTGCTCATGGCATCGGACATCCTTTGGGCGCCGTGACGCCACTGGATCGCGTCAGCGTTCCGGCCGGCGACACCTGCACGTAGCTGGTCACGTTGCGCGTATCGGAGGGAGCGGCCACGGTGAAGCAGGCCCCCACATCCGCCGGCGTGGCCAGCGTGCCGGCCGGCGTGAAATTGAGCGAAACGACGTTCGCGTCGATGGCGTACCTCTGCGGGACCGGTGCGTGCACTCGCAATACGGTCGTGGCACCGGTTCCCGAGGCGGGCGACACGGTCACCGACCAGCCACCGTTCCAGCCTCCACTGGTTGCGCTCACCGTGACCGGTGTGCGCAGGGTCACCGCCTGAGTGCGGGCAAATGCGAGATCGCCGATCAGGGCGTTGTTGATATCGCTGAGGCCGGTGCTCCCGAGCACGTGCCGGAAGCTGGGCACTGCGATCCCCAGCAGGATCGCGGCCACGATCAGCGTCACCGCCAGTTCGATCAGTGTGAAGCCGCGCACGTGGCGACGTTCGCCACCGACGCGCAGCCGCACACCCGCTGCGTGTAGCGAGTGAAGCGAGTTCACGTCAGAACCTCCCCGGTTCCCTCGGCGGCCCTCGATTTCCGCCGAGTAGACAAAACCATGCCATAGATGCACGGCATTTCCAAGCGGGTCCGACGAACGGTGTGATCCGTCCGACAAACGTCACCCGAGCCGACGGGCACGGAGCCGGGATCAGGCTGACGGCGGGCCAGTGACTACGCGAAACGCATCACGGAAACGCGCAAGACGCGCGAAAGCGATCAGCCCGTCGGGACACTTGATGCTGGGAAGCCTGCAGTCAACCTTTCCAGCAAGCGACGACCGCGGGGTTCGTGCCAGTGGTATCGACGATGCCGGCGGCGCCTCGGGCCCCCGCCTGATTCAGTGTCAGGGTGCCGCACTGGGTATCACGGACGGATTGCGAGCCCTGGGGTGTGGCGGTGAGCTGGTAAGTGTTTGTGGAGGACCCAGGGGCTGGGCCAAGTGCGTAGCCGTAATCGTTGCCCGTCTGCGATGGCGACGCACAGTCCAGCGTTGGCCATGTACCGACCGCTCCGGCTCCGGCATAGGTCAAATTCGTCGTGTAGTACCGCTCCATGTAATTCGCGTACTCGGACAGGCAGCCTTCCGCTGCGCTGCGTTTAGTCTTGGTGATGTAGCTGATGTACGAGGGATACGCGATGGCTGCCAGGATTGCGATGATCACCACCACGATCATCAGCTCCAGCAGGGTAAAGCCGCGGTTGCGAAGCCATTCCGCGGAACTGTTTCGACCCGCTCGCCAAGCTGTGGATCTCGCCATGACCTTTCCCCTGTTTCTCATCACGGGCCTCAAGGATTCACCAGCTCGCGCCAGGAAACGCGCGCGGGAACATCGTTCGGCGGCGGATTCACCTGACTGAGTGCCGGAACGTTCGGAACCGTCTGGGTCGCCAGATAGCTCTTGCTGCCGTACTGGATGGCAGTGGGCGTGCCGGTACCCGCAAGCTGGATACCGCTGATCGATGAACCACTCCCGCCACCGCCGCCGACGAGCGGGAAGAAGTCCTGCTGGAAACCGCCGCCGGTTGCCGGATTGAACGCCATCGTCCAGCCGCTCTGCAAACCGGGGTTGCATTCCTGCGCGGAAATCACGGGGGGGATCGCGGTGTTGATCACCATCGCGCCGTCGAGGAATACGGGGTTGTAGATGATCTGTTCGCCGTCGCCCGCATTGGGACCCGTCGTGGGGCCCGGATCGGGCAGATCGAACATCCAGCCGAACTGGTCGTTGACGCTGCTGCCGCCGGGGCAATCGGTGGTGTTCTGCCAGCACACTACCTTGGTGTTCGACAACGTCCGGTAATTCACCGTCTGGCCGCCGCTGGTGCCGGTGCCGGTTGCTACCACAGACTGCGCCAGCAGATTGCTCCGGGTGATGGTCTGCGGTGCAGTCAGCGAGGCGTACTGCACCGAGGACATGGCGTTCCATGCACTCATGTCCCAATCCCAGATTCCGTAGAAAGTCTGAGCCGTGCCGTTGGACGAAGTGCCCTTGGCGTACTGGACGCCGTGGGTCGTGGTGGCCGGCGTCTGCTCGCCGGTGCCGAAGAACAGCATGTCGCGCGTCACCTTGGTGCCGACGCCGGTCTGTACCGCAAGCAAGGTGATGGAGGTGGTAATCGGCTGTGGATTGCCCTTGCTGTCGGTGGCCACGAACAGCGGTGTGGGCGAGCCGTTGCCGAATTTCGAAATGTGCCAGTTGGACGGCAGATTGCTGGTCACGTCGAAGCGCCAGACATTGCCTTGGGTGTCGCCGGCATACAGGTAATCCGCGATGCCGTCGCCGTCCAGGTCCACCGAGGAGACGTAGGCGATGCCATCGGGATTCGTGGAGGACCCGACGCCGGTATCCAGGAACTGGAAGGTAACGCTGCCGGTGGATGGATTGACCAGGCCGATGTACACGCCGGCGGTCGTGGTGCTGCCCAAGCCGTTGCCGAAAATGATCGCCCAGTCGCCGTTGTGCAGGCGCGCGATGATCGGCGAACCCACCGTGTTCCCCAGGTGCGACAGACCGGGCGTGGCGCTGCTCCAGTCGCCGATCACCAGATTGGAGGCATTGCTTTCCGAGAAATTGGAGGCGTTGGTGATATCCAGAGCGTAGATTTCCTGGCCGGTGGAACCGACGCCACCCACCAGCCAGGTGTGCCAGGCATTGCCGTAGAACAGGTCACCCGCAGTGGGCGTCGCATCGACGAGGTAATCGTGCCTGTAGAGCGGATTGGCCAGATTGACGACCTTGTTGTTCAACACCCCGTAAGGCATGTAGCCGAGGAGTTCCTTGCCGTCGTTGGTCGAGGCATCGTACGTGCCGTTTGCCTTGTACGAGCCGGCTTCGAAGCCGTGCACCAGACCGTCATTGCCGCCCACGTACACCACGTTCTCGCGCGTCGCCTCCGCCGCGGCGAACGCACTGAAGGCCTGCGCGCCGGGCGCGTTTTCCGGATTGGCGGTACTCGGATACAGGTTGTCCTTGAACTTGTCCAGGTATTCGAGCGGTGTCGGCGCGCCCACGAAGGTGGGGCTGGAGTCGATGATGTCGCCCAGCACGTAGGTGCGCGCGCGCAGGTTGCCGGGCGGATTCTGCAATTGCTCGACCGAGCGCACACCGCGCAGCCATGCGAGACGCTGCTGACCCTGGTTGTCGGTGCTGCCGTTCGGCGCGGTGTTGAGCACGCCCTGCTCGCTCGTGCTCAGGCTGCCCCATTCCAGTGACACGCCGCCGTTGTTCCAGGTCAGCAGGGTGCGGTTGGCGGGAGCCTGGACGGTCACGTTCGGGGTGACGGTGGTGTTGCCCGACGTATAGGCCATGGTGTCACACGGGCCGCCGGTCAGCACGCATTTGGCATCCCAGTTGGCGGTGGATGAAATGCTGAGCGTCCCATCCTTGGCGATGCTGAGCGGGTCGGCCACCAGCGACCCCCACCAGTTGTTGGTGGAATAGGACGCCAGGTAGAACTGGGTGTTGGTCAGCACCTTGCCGCCCTGCAGCGTGTTCGAACCCGCGCTGCCGTTGGCCTGCAGCGGCGAGGCCTGGAAACAGGTGATCTCGTGCACGTTGTTGTCGCCGCCGGTACCCGCCGAGAAGCCGAACCTCAGCGAGGCGGGAAGCGGGCCGTTGTCCTGGGTGATGTCCTCGTTGGTCAGCACCGGCTGAAAATCGCCGTTGTTGTAGCTGTACGCGAAATTCAGCAAGCCGTTTGGGGCAATCGTCAGCCGGTAGGTGATGGGCCACGCGATGTCGGAAGGGGGAGTGCTGGGTGTCGGGTTGCGCGTCGCGGTCTTGGAATTGTTGGCGATCGGCTCGTTGTCGGGCAGTACCGCATAACCGCCCGGGATGGCGTTGTAGTTGTAGGTGATCGGCTTGGTTGCGGTGGCAACCTGATACGTCACGCCACCCTTCGTTACCGTCTTGAAAGCAGTCACGTACGTACCGCTGCGGCACGCTTCCCAAACCTTGTTACCTTGGGTCGCTTGGCACGATGTCCCCGATTTATTGCAAGATGTGACGCCGTTGTTGTAAATGGCGCTGCCCGAGTAATAAGCACTGCTGCTGCCTGGCATCAGCGCCAATCCGGCCATGTTCGTATTGCCCGCGCCACGCAGGCCGATGCGTTCCGGCTGGTACTGCGGGCCGGTGCCCGAGGCGATGGTGCCGCTGTTCGATGTGTAGTACGTGTTGGTGCCGTTGGCGGTCGAGCCGTTGGGATCGTTCGAGTTGTAGATGCCGCCATTGAACTTCGTTGGGCTGGACTGGGGATTGGTGCCGTTGTCGCCCGTGTTGAGGAAGTTGCCGAACTCGTCGATACCGAGGCCCAGATAGCCATAGGCGACGCCGTCGTATTTGGCGTTCACGTTGGAGCAGTCATAGCCCATGCTGCCGCCTTCCGCGCCGGTGGTGGCGGGCGGATTCTGGGTACCGTCGGTCAGGAAAAAGACGATGCCGTCTGCACCGTTTTTTGCCAGACCGCCACTATCGCCGCCGAAGGTATAAGTGGTGAAGGTGATCTGGATGCCCTGGCTGAGCGGAAACGGCGCGAATGCCGAAAGAATCGCACCCGTCTGGTGATTCGCGGCGGGCGTCAGCAGCAACGCGCCCTGTCCCGGCGTGTCGCTGGCCGGATAAGGCGACGTGGTCGGGCAGGCCGGAATCGAGCCGCTGCCGTCTCCCGCCGTCAGGCAGGCATCGTTGAGCGCCGTCCACTGCAGGTTGGCGGTTTTGCCGGTGAAGTTGTCCGTGTAGGTGACCGCCGCCGCCATGCAGGAGAACAAGACTCCTGCCAGCGCGAACAGGGCTTTTGCGTACCGGATGCTCATGACCTTTCTCCTCGACTGCCGTCGATGATCGCCGGCAGCGTGGCCGCGCCGTCCCGGGAAACCCCCGCGCGGTGTATCGACATGTCCTTACTTCCTGAATACCGACTGCAGCGTGACCACTGCGCGGTTGCCCACGAGCATCGGGTCGCCACTGCGGGCCGTGATGCGGTAATAGTCGGCGTAATCCGTGAACGCGGAGCCGCCGTAAGTCCCCGGGCCGCCGCCGATCTGCCGCACCTTGGGCGTCGGCATCCGGAAATTGCCGAGATACTGGACGACGTACTGGGGCTGTGAGGCGGACACGGCACTGGCCGAGAACGCCGAAGCCGGTACCGTGACGATGTCGGCGGCTGGCACCCCCGGATCGTTGAACGGGTTGGCGAGGCACTTCACGGGCGGAGCGTTGTAGAGGTCCGAGCAATCCTCGAATCCGGCGGCGGCAAGCGCCGCCGCAGTGACCGGCGTCCCGACCCCGGATGTGGCGTTGGTGATCGCCACCTGCGCCGCCCGCATCGCCGCTTCGCTGGACTGGAATGCAATGCTGCGATCGTAGAAGTTGGCGCTCATTCTCTGCTGCAGGATGGTGGTGCCGATCGCGGCCAACCCGACCAGAGTGATGACGACCAGCAGGATCAGCGCGATCGCCAGTGCAACGCCGTGCTGTGCAGCGCGTCCGGCGAAACGCGGACCGGAGGAATAGGGGGCTGCGATGCGGTTCGCGGAATGCCTTTTCATGTCAATCCACCCGGTTGCGCAGCGTGGTGGTGGCGGTGTATGTCCGCACCAGCGGCTTCGCAGTGACGCTGGCACGCTGGAATGTGCTTGCCATCTTCAGCGACACCTGCACGGCGGTGACCTGGTTCCAGTTGGTGACTTTTTCCGCGGACACGAATGTCGTGGCATTGTTTTCGAGATAGGTAATGGTCATGCCGGTGACGTTGCGAACCATTTCCTGCGGGACCGGCGTCGGCACACCGCCCGGATATTGCAGGCTGATCCGGTACAGCGAATCGCTGCCGGCGGGGTTTACCCCGATGTACCAATCGACCGGGTTGTACAAGGCCACCTGGGCGTTCGCGCCGAACTGGCCGTCCGGCGCACCGGGGTTGCCGCTGGCCGTGCACACCGTCTGGTAGCCGAGGCCGGCGGAACAGTTCTGCGGCAGCGGTCCGGCATCGACGGCGTAGGTGAAAGTGACCGGTGGGCCGGGTGCGTAGCCGTCGATCTGCAGGATCGTGGCATGGTCCGGATTGCACACCATCACGATGTTGCCCACCGCGAGGTTGGAGGTGGCTTCGTTGAGCGTGAAGGTCAGGGTGGCAGGGTCGTAACCTTCGAGGCTGAAACCGGACTCCGCCGCACCGATCAATTGCAGCGATGGCGTACCGGGCACCTGGTCCGTGGCCGCGGCACCCTGGAGCGCTGCCAATGCCGGATCGGAAGAAGAACTGGCGACGTCGTAGCCGTGCACCGCATTGGCCCAGTCTGCCCACCAGTCGGTGCCCGTCCCGTTCGGTCCGTTGTTGAGCACGTTGGCGACCCGGTTGCTATTGGTGCAGCCCGTCAGCCCTGCGTCACGGATATCTCGCGCCATCAGCTCGAAGGCGACCCGTGAGCTGTCCTGCACCTCGCTCAGCGCGCTGTTGGTGCGATAGCTTTGCTGACCGGCGAGGAACACGCTGGATACGCCGGCGATCACCACCAGACCCAGAAGCATCGCAATCATCAATTCGACGAGCGTGAACCCCGCCGACCCATGCACGCGGGGCAAACGGCCGCAGACCGTGGAATGCCCGTTCACAGCTGGGCCTCCGTGGTGAATGTCTGGATGGCCGAACCGCCAACGCCGGCCCTGCTGTCGTCGAAGGTGATGACAATTTTGCAGATGCCGGTGCCACCGCAATCGATCGCGCCGGTGGTGCTGGCCGTTGCACCCAGTGCGGCACCGAGCTGGGTGCACCATGCGTTGAGCTGGACACTGGCCAGCGTGGCGCCCGCCGCGGGACAGGCGTTCGCCGTGATCGGCGATCCAGCCGGCGTGTTGTAGGCACCTGCTTCGGCGTTGGCCAGATCCGCGCGCATCGCGTCGAGAATCGAATAGCTCGCGACCGTCGCCATGCTGCGCGCCATCGCGCTGTTGTTGGTGGACAGCGAGCGCGCCTGCAATGCCGCGATGCCGAGGAACCCGATGGACAGTACCAGCACCGCGATCAGCACCTCGATCATGCCGACGCCAGTCTGTCGGCGCCGCGCGCGGGACAGGAGTCGAAACGCCGAGACACTCGCGAACCGCCTGCTCATGGGCATGTTCCCGTGGTCGTGGTGGTGGTGATGATCGAGCCCGCATTCATGCTGACGACGCGGCGGTTGCCGGATGTGAGCGAGGGCGTGCAGATCACGGCGACCGTTCCACCGTTGTAAGGCACCCCGGGTGCGGCCGGTGCGTACCCGAAGCCCTGCCCCGAGAACCGGATGGCGCTGACGACACCCGAAATCTGGACGGTCGAATCGAAGACGCCGTTGGGCGCGCGCAGCAGCCCGACCGAGGCTGCGCTCTGAGGCAATTCGTAAACGGCGCCGGCTTGCGTACCACACGCCGTACCCAGCGTGTCGGTTGTATTGACGGCGGCATTGTTGCTGCAGAACTGGGTTTGGGCGTTGAGCTTGATGGCATCCATTCGCGCGGTATTGATCGCATCGACTATCGCGTTGGCGCTGGTAGTCAACCGGTTGGACAGGATGATGTTGCGGAAACTGGGGATCGCGATCGTGACGAGAATGGCCGCCACGAAGATCGTGATCATCAGCTCGACCAGCGTGAAGCCGCGCGCGAGACTGCCTCCGACCGCGCGCCGCGTGCGTGACTTGGCAAGGCCGATCATGCTGGCTGGTTTCCCCGGCACCACGGTAACCCCTGTCGAAATGCCGCCGATGCGGGGCGAGCATCGCGCGCACGCGCGCCGTCGCCAAGCGCCGGACGACGAATGGGGGCATCTGGCCGACAAGCGGCGGGCCCGCGCGGCGTCCGGATTCAGGCCGGAAGGAATTTGCGCGCGCCGGGTTGTCGCGCGCCGGCGGCCCTTGCAAACCCGGGCGTTGCGGCAACTGCGGAATGGTGCGGGCAACCGATTCCCGGCGCTGCCTCGGTCGGGCGACGGAAAGTGACTCCGTTCACATCTGCGCAGACCGGCCCATCACGAAGGCTGTTCTCCGGCCGCGATTCCGCCGCGCTGGCGCGGGACTTGCTTCACATTCGGGCGATTCGGAGTATCGTTCCCGACCCGGGGAGTGACCCATGCTCGTCATATTCACCAGTGCACTTGCCGTCGTCGCAGCCACCCTGCTTTACGTCGGCGTGCGCCATCTCGCCGCGCGATGGGGCGAACGGCGGCGCAAGCGTCACAGCCGGGGCGGCGATCGGGCTCAGGACATCGCGGTCGCCATCGCCAACGGCGCCGCGCACGGCATCGACGGCGACCCCGGCCGAAACCCGCATTCGCTGGGGCCCTCGAAGCGGTAGAAACCGCAACCCGCAAGCTTGGGCTGCCCTTGGCAGCGTTCCCGGTCGGGGCGGCACCGGGTCGTGACTCCGCCTCCGGCAATGCATCCGCGCAACGGCCGAACCCCGGCATGGCCGGTCGCGACGACAACCCGGTGTCCGGACCCTTGCGCGCCAGGCTCGACAAATTCGGAATGGAGGGAAGCGGGACGCGCGCTCGATTGGCGCACCGCGAAGGACAAGCTGCCCTCTTCGCGGGCTTGACGGCCTCGCCATCCGCCCAGCTGACCGCCCACGGAGCCGGTTGAACGCATTCTTCGCCGTCCCGATCTGCCCGAAACGGAACGCCATCAACCACCCGTCCCACGCGGGACGGCGCGGAAAACGGCCTGCGAAACTTTGCGTGCGGACCCTTTGCAAGGGGGCATGTTGCCGCCGACCGAAAATTGACCCACTTTTGAGGCTTCTGCCGATCCAAAACTGACCCGGGTGTTCAACCTAACCTGCTGCGTTTGGCGCGGCGGGGATTGATGA
>JAJPHQ010000010.1 GCA_021325195.1 Gammaproteobacteria bacterium
CAATCCCGCCGCGTACAATCGCGGCATGACCGCCTCCGCAACGGCTACCGGATTCGAAGCGCTGGTCGCACGGATCGACGCGCTGCTGCCGCAGACGCAGTGCCGCCGCTGCGGCTACCCCGCCTGCCGCCCGTACGCCGAGGCGATCGCGCGCGACGAGGCGCCGATCAACCGCTGTCCGCCGGGCGGGATGGCCGGCGTGCGCGCGCTGGCGCGCCTGACCGGCCAGCCGGTCGTCGCGCTGGATCCCGGGTGCGGGGAGGAAACGCCGTCGCGGGTCGCGCTGATCGACGAGGACGCCTGCATCGGCTGCACCAAGTGCATCCAGGCCTGCCCGGTCGATGCGATCGTGGGCGCCGGCAGGCTGATGCACACCGTGATCGCCGGACTCTGCACCGGCTGCGAGCTGTGCCTGCCGCCCTGTCCGGTCGATTGCATCGCGATGGTGCCCGATCCCAGCGCGCCGCCGCGCCTGCCAAGGCCGGTGCTGCCGTGTCCGCCATGACCGTGCGCAACACGCGGATCGCGATCGCCGGCGCGTGGATCGTGGGCATCGTGGTCTTCTGCGTGCTGTGGCCCGCGCTGGACTATCCGCGCTTCATCATCGAGCCGCAGGAGCGCGTCAAGGCCTTCCTGCAGCTTGCGGTGCTGCACGGTTCGTGGCTGCTGATTCCGCTGCTGGCGCAGTCGTCGCTCAAGGCGTTCGTCCGTTGCCGCCAGCATCGGGCGCTGCGGGCATCCGGCGCGACGGTGCTCGTGTTCGTGTGCCTGCTGCTCTGCTACGCGCGCTTCATCGAACCGAACCTGCTGGTGGTGCGCCGCACGGTGATCCCCGCGCCGGTCGACCTCGACATCGCGCTGGTCGCCGACGTGCACGTGGGCATCTACACCCGTCCGGCCAAACTCGCGCAAATGGTGCGCGCCTTGAACGCGCTGCCCGTCGATCTGGTGCTGTTCGCGGGCGACCTCACCTACGATCCGCCGAAGGATCTGGCTGCCGCGCTGGCGCCGTTGAAGCATCTGAACAAGCCGATGTACGCGGTGCTGGGCAATCACGACGTGGAATTGCCCGGACCGCCGGTCGAAGCCGCGATCCATCGGGCACTGGCGGGTTCACCGGTGCGCTTCATCGAGCACCGGGTGATCGATTTCCCGGCCTTTCGCCTGGCGGGGCTGTACGACTGGTGGAGCGGACTCGACGACACCGCGTTCCTGAAGGCGTTGCCTCAGGACAAACCGTTGCTGGTATTGATGCACCAGCCGCACAGCCTGCAGGCGCTGCGCGGCGTGCACTTCGCGCTGGCGATGGCGGGCCACACGCATGGCGGACAGGTTTACCTTCCCTGGCTGACCGACGAGGTGTTCCTGCTGACCCGCGACGAGCGATACGTGGACGGCTACTACGACACGCCGGCCGGCAAGCTGTTCGTGACGCGCGGCGTCGGCGTCACCGGCGTGCCGCTGCGCCTGGATTGTCCACCCACCATCGATCTGCTGGAATTGCGCCGCGATGTCCGCTGAAACCGCCCGCGCCGCACAGCAGCCCTGCATCCATTGCGGCGAGTGCGCACGCGCGTGTCCCGTCGCGTTGGATCCCGCGACGCTGTTCTTCGCGCTGGTCGAGGAAGACTGGCCGGCGGTGCAGCGCGGCGGCGTGGACGCCTGCACCGAATGCCGCCGCTGCGTGGAGGTTTGCCCTTCGCACATCCCGCTGCTGGACTGGTTCCGCTGGGGCAAGTCCGAACTGCGTGCGCAGTCTTTTGCGAGACAACGCGCCGATGCCGCGCGGGCGCGTTTCCTGGCCCGCAACGCACGGCTGCAACGCGAACGCGAGGCGCGCGCCGCGCCCCGCGTGCCCGGGCACGACGGGGAAAGCGCCGCCGGCAAGGACAACACCGGGGAGACGCCGCCCGTGCGCACCCTCGGCAAGGCCGACGTGCTGGCAGCCATCGCGCGCGGCAGGATGAAAAAATCGGGCCTGCGCAAGCCATGAAGCGCGCCGATGTCGAGGAACTGTTCCGGCGCCTGCGCGAACTGGACCCGGAGCCGGCCACGGAACTGCATTACCGGTCGCCGTTCGAACTGCTGGTGGCGGTGATCCTGTCGGCGCAGGCCACCGACAAGGGTGTCAACAAGGCCACCAGCAAACTGTTCAAGGTCGCCGACACGCCGCAGAAGTTGTTGGAACTGGGTGAAGCGGGACTCAAGCGGTACATCGCGACCATCGGCCTGTACAACACCAAGGCCCGGAACATCCTGGCGACGTGCGCGCAACTGGTCGAGCGCCATGGCGGCGAGGTGCCGCGCACCCGCGAGGAACTGGAAGCGCTGCCGGGCGTGGGCCGCAAGACCGCCAACGTGGTGCTGAACACGGTGTTCGGCGAGCCCGCCATCGCGGTGGACACCCACATCTTCCGGGTCTGCAACCGCACCGGTCTGGCGCCCGGCCGCAGCGTGCGCGAGGTCGAGGACAAGTTGATGCGCGTGGTGCCGGACGAATTCCGGCGCGGCGCGCACCACTGGCTGATCCTGCATGGCCGCTACGTGTGCACCGCGCGCAAGCCGAAGTGCCCCGGATGCCCGATCCGCGACCTGTGCGCGTACCGGCACAAGACGGTCGCCTGAATCTGCGCCTCCCGGAACGCACGGAACGGCGCGGCGCCGCTGCTATGCTGGCGCGATGAGCACCGTCGTCGAACGCGCATCGCGCATGGCCACCCGCTTTCGCGGTTTCCTGCCGGTGGTGGTGGACGTGGAAACCGGCGGCTTCGACGCCGAGCGTGACGCGCTGCTGGAAATCGCGGCGGTGATCGTGACCATGGACAGCGACGGTTTCGTGTCGCCCGAGCCGGTGGTGTCCACGCACGTGCAGGCCTTCCCCGGCGCGCACATCGATCCCAAGGCACTGGAGATCAACGGCATCGATCCCGACCATCCGTTCCGCGCGGCGTTGCCGGAAAAGCAGGCGCTGGAACTGATCTTCAAGCCGGTGCGTACGGCGATCAAGGCCAACGGCTGCCAGCGCGCGATCCTGGTCGGGCACAATGCCGCGTTCGATCTCGGTTTCCTCAACGCCGCGGTGCGGCGCAGCGCCCACAAGCGCAACCCGTTCCATCCGTTCTCGTGCTTCGACACCGCCACGCTGGGCGGGCTGGCCTACGGACAGACCGTGCTGTCGCGCGCCGTGCAGGCGGCCGGTTTCGAATGGAATCCGGACGAGGCGCATTCGGCGGTGTACGACGCCGAACGCACCGCCGCGCTATTCTGCGCGATCGTCAATCGCTGGAAACGGCTGGAAGACCTCGAGAGACAGACCCTCGGCCGTGCGTAGGCGCCGGCCGGCGCGCAGCGCCGTCTTCTGCCGGCGACCGGTCCGAAGCGGCGCTTCCGCGCGCGGCGCGCGCAACCCCGAACGACTGCCTTCAACCCCCGAGCCCGCGCGTGGCCTCCACCAGCGCCCACGCGAACACCGCACTGACCGGCAGCGTCAGGATCCACGACCACACCATGCGCTCGACCACGGTCCAGCGCACCGCGTTGAAACGCTTGGACGCGCCCACGCCCATGATCGAGGCCGACTCCACGTGCGTGGTCGAAACCGGCAAGCCGAACACCGACGCGAAGATGATCACGGCCGCCGAACTGGTCTCCGCCGCGAAACCGTTGATTGGATGCAGCTTCACCATCTTGTGGCCCAGCGTCTTGATGATGCGCCAGCCGCCGCCGGCGGTGCCCGCCGCCATCACCAGCGCGCACAGCACCTTCACCCACACCGGGATCGAAAAACTGCCCGCGACGGTCGGCACGCGCAGGAAATGCAGCCATGCCGGCAGGTGATCGAAATGGTGCGCGGCGGTCGCGCCGGCCAGCGCCAGCGCGATGATGCCCATGGTCTTCTGCGCGTCGTTCATGCCGTGCGACACGCCCATGGCGGCGGCCGACAGCAGTTGCGCCTTGCCGAAGAACGCGTTGACGAACGGCGTCCGGCCGAAACGCCGGATGAATCCGGTGCGGTTGGCGAAGAACGCGAACAGCGCCAGCAGCAGGCCCATCACCGCGATGCCCAGCACGAAGCCCGCTGCCGGTGATGCCACCATCGGCACGATCACCTTGGGGATCACGCCGCTGCCGCGCCACCAGTGACGCGCATCGCCGGCCCAGATGATCGCGCCGATGTCGTTGCCCGACGCCGCGTAGGCCGCGACGCACAGGCCGCCGATCAGCGCATGCGAGGACGACGACGGCAGGCCCCACCACCACGTGATCAGGTTCCACACGATCGCGCCCAGCAGCGCGCACATCAGCACTTCGGCGCCCACCTGCACCACGCCGGCGTCGATCAGGCCCGAGGCGATGGTCTTGGCCACCGCCGTGCCCGCCAGCGCGCCGACCAGGTTGGTCAGCGCCGCCAGCAGCACCGCCTGCCCCGGCGACAGCACCTTGGTGGCCACCACCGTCGCGATGGAATTGGCGGTGTCGTGGAAGCCGTTGATGTAGTTGAACACCAACGCGATCACGATCACCGCGGTGAGAAGGCCGAGACTCATCTGCGGTACGGGACTCGGGACCCGGGACCCGGGATTCGGGAAAGCGTAGCCTGGCTCACGCGAAGGAAACGCCTCCCGGCCTGGTCGCCAACGGGGAAAACGTGCGTCGAAACCGCCCTGTGCGAACAGGCGTTCGTCATGGCTGCCGCACCCGCACATGAAACATCATGCGCCGGGACTCCCCTTGCACCGGCGCGACAATCACCCCCGACCGGGCCTTGCCGAGTCCCGAGTCCCGAGTCCCGGCTCTCATGAGTGCTTCAACACGATCGAATAAATCACGTTGCCCACGTCACGGCAGCGGTCGATGGCCTTCTCGAGCAGCTCGAACAGGTCCTTGGCCAGCATCACCCGGATCGGATCGTCGCTGGCCATGTACAGCGCGCGGTAGGGCTCCAGCAGCATCCGGTCGGCTTCGGACTCGATCGACTGCAAACGGTCCTGCAGCAGTTTCATCCGGTCGATCTTGAGGCCGTTGCGCAGTTCGCCCACCATCTCGCACAGCGCCTCGGTGGCGTTCATCAGCAGGCTGGCGCGCGAGGCGAAGTCGATCCCCCTGACGCGCGGCGCCACGATCGCGTAGCGCTCGGCGAACTTCTCGATGGTCTTGGGAATCCGGTACAGCGCCGAGGACATCGCCTCGATGTCTTCGCGGTCCAGCGCGGTCACGAAGGTGTTGACCAGCGCCTCGCTGATCTGCCCCGCCAGGGCCTTCTCGCGCCGGCGCGCGGCGCGGAAACCGTCCAGCAGCAGGGTCTCCCCGCTCGACGTCAGCAACGCCTGCAGCGCCCGGGCGCCCTCGCGTGCGGCGCCCGCGCTGGCTTCGAGCAGGGTGTAGAAGCGGTCACCCTTGCCGAACATGGTCTGCAACGAAAACATGGCGCATCGCCCCACCGCAAAACCCCGCAAATGGTACACGAGCGGCCCGCAAGGCCGTTAAACCTGCCGCTTGCTACACTCCCGCGCATGGACCCCCCGAACCCGCGGCCGCGATGCTGACCGAGCTGGGCCTGGTGCTGCTGCTGGCGCTGGGCAACGCCTTCTTCGCACTGTCGGAAATCGCCCTGATCGCCTCGCGCAAGAGCCGCCTGCGCTACCTCGCACGGAGCAGCGCGCGCGCGCAGATCGCGCTGCGGCTGGCCGAACATCCGGAACGTTTCCTGTCCACGGTGCAGGTCGGCATCACCCTGATCACCCTGATCACCGGCGCGGCCACCGGCAACTCGATCAGCGACGCGATCCGGCAATGGCTGCTCGGCCTCGGCGCACCGGGGCTGGCACGCTATTCGCTCCCGATCGGGCTGGTGCTGGGCTTCGTGCTGGTGACCACCCTCAACATCATCGTGGGCGAACTGGTGCCCAAGCGCGCAGCGCTGGCCGCACCGGAACGGATCGCGCAGATCATCGCCTTTCCGATGCAGGCGCTAACCTGGCTGGCCGCGCCGTTCGTGTGGGCGCTCAACACCATCACCGCGCTGGTATTGCGCGCGCTGCGCCTGCATCGCGTGTCCCGTGAAAAAGTCAGCGAGGAGGAGATCCGCCTGCTGGTCGCCGAGGGCGCCGAGCAGGGCGTGCTGGACCCCGACGAACGCAACATGGTCAACCGCGTGCTGCGCCTCGGCGACCGTACCGTGGACAGCCTGATGACCCCGCGCCCGCGGATCGCGTGGCTGGACGCGGCTGCGCCGCTGGCCGAAAACCTGGCGGTGCTGCGCTCGACGCCCTACTCGCGCTATCCCGTGTATCGCGGCAGCGAGGACGAGGTGATCGGCGTGCTGGAAGTGAAACGCCTGCTGCAGGCGATCGCGCAGGAATCCCTCGCAAGCGCGGCGCCGCAGAAGCTCGACCTGTTCCGCAGGCTGGCCAAGCCGCTGTTCGTGCCCGCCACCGCCCGCGCGCTGGACATCATGGAGGAATTCCGCGACGCCGAAACGCCGTTCGCGCTGGTGGTGGACGAATACGGCGACATCGAGGGACTGGTGACGGTCAACGACCTGCTGGGCGCGGTGGTCGGCCGCACCGCGCCGGCCGAGGGCCGCAGCCTGCGCGACGCGCCGGTGGTGCGCCGTGACGACGGAAGCTGGCTGGTGCAGGGCGCGCTGGCCACCGACGACCTGCGCGAACTGCTGCAACTGGACGAACTGCCCAACGAGGAAGACGGCGATTACCACACCGTCGCGGGCATGCTGATCGACGCCTTCGGCCGGATTCCCGCGGTGGGCGAAAGCATGCAGTGGCGCGGACTGCGTTTCGAAGTCGTCGATCTCGACGGCGCGCGCATCGACAAGGTCCTGATCGAGCCGGTGGCCAAGCACGAAGCCGAGGAGGAGGCGGGGATGCGGGGCGGGTAGCGGCCAAGGTCTGGCATACACGCGCAGTCAGCAAGGGTCCACCAAAGCGCATGCAACAATCGGAACGTTAACTTCGGCGCGCACGCCAACGCATGGTCAGCGAAGTCCTCGACCTCCTGCTCGCGCAATCGCGCTGAGCGAAGTACAACCGCTGAAACGAACAAGGCCCACCGTGCAGGCCTTGTCGATGAAAAGACCTCTGGTCGGCATTCGCAAGCTCACGGCGATCTGTGCTGCTATGGCCCCGTGTAGGCAAAAGCATTTTCTATGTAGATGACGCGATGATCCCGATCTACGTAGGCGCGATATATTTTCCCAATCCGGCGCGCCTTATCAGTCGCTCCGTATATCTGGTAACACGTCTGTACCATTGAAAGGTCTATTTTGTTAGACCATTTTGTCGGTGGTATTTCCATGTTTGTACCGCGCTCGCCACATTTATCATAGCTCAGCCCCAACTGTTTTAATAGCGCAATAAATCTGCCCTCTGGTATCGGCAATGAGATATCCAAATGGTATTGCTGTGAAAAGTTTTTTTCGCCAGGTCCGGCAGCAATATTTACTTGAGGGGCATCCATTGTGTGATCCGCAGGCCCACTGGCGCGACCGCATCCGGGCAACAGCATGGTCGCCATCAATATGAGGGCCAGCTTCACTGATCGCGACCAAAGCATGATCAGTACCCCCCGCCGCAAACCTTTGGGGTACTCGTACAAGCCGGAATTTGAGGCTTGAGATTTACGTCCGACCCTGGGAGAACATGCTCGCTTGGTGCCGGTTTGCCAGTTAGCACATTGTATGCAGTCCCTGCATACGCATTTGAGTTAGTTGATTGAGGCTTGTAACTTATGTTTGCCGAATCAACGGCCTTGTTGAAGCTCGACAATGTGGCTTTCGCCGCCCCTATGTTTTCTTTCAAAGTCACCGCGCTACCAGGTACAACCTTTGAGTTCTCGCCTGCGTCCGGGCTCTTCGACGCCGGAGTCATTGTTGTTCGCAAAGTTATATTGCCTTTTCCCGTGGCGCTAGTCTCGGCGGCATTCGAAACTGCATGAAGAGGTATAGAACCACTTCGATAAGGCTCACTTGGCCCTGCTCTCGAAATGACTGTCTCGCCAGTATTTGTATCTTTCATGTAAATGTACTGATGCCCGTAGTCTCCTTGGATTGGCGCACTTCCGATGATGTAGTACATGAGGAAAACTTGGGTATCCTGCCCATCGGGATCGGTATATCGATAGGGATTGTCGTTGGCATATTCAATTACTACGATTAACAATCGTGTATAGCTGCCCCTGCTTATTGTAGCCAATCAATATACCGTAAAGCATAACCTGCTTATATTGCGCGCCAACATCACCTAATGGAAGTTTAAATTCCAGCCTACATCCATTTGAATTTAGCTTGTAGATAAAGGATTGATATCGCAGACCTCGAAACGATATCTCCTTGCCACGTTCGATGACCTTCTGCTCTTCATTTGCGTAGTCCGAACATGATTTATTCTCCACGATTATCATCGGCTGGTCGCTTGGGGCGCCCCTCGCCAGAAGCGTCCAAATGCGATCATCACCACCATCCTTCATACTTATTGCGCCATCAAATGTCGCGATACACCACGACGCAACGCTAATCTCGCAACGTATCTGCGGCGCCCCCTGAGTGCCGGCAGCCGCGGCCGCCAGTGTGGTGGAAGCCTGTGCCGCAAATAGAAATAGAAGGATTCCCTGAATCACTGACAGACCGTCGCGCTATCTTTACCATTCATCGTCGTGTGACAACTTCTACGCGTGTTTTGTGGCGATGTCGCCCCTCTCGAAATTTCATTCACTGTCTGCGTGTTAGCGTTACCAACTGCATTCTTCATTATGTTTACTGGGCCTGGAACGTCACTTGTTACAGGCTTTCCAGTCGCTGACACTCCGCCCTTGTATTGGTCACCTGCATCCAAAACATGACCCAGCTCATGCCCTACAGTTCCAGGACCCTGTGCATTTGGTGCAATTTCAACATCCCTTCCACCAATTTTATCCGTGTGACTGCGCAGATTGCCATTGCTATTCATGTCGTTGAGCTTGGGATTCGCATTGATCTGAACTGTATCCTTCCCACTGCCAGGCACCAAGAGAACAATCATAACTTGGCCTTTTGACGTTGTGCCGCTCAGGTTGGCGCCCTGCTGCATAATCTGCGTATCAGAGAACTGTGTCCCGTTGTTCTTAAATTTCTGCACGACGATCGTTATGCCGTTATCGAACTCATTGTACGTAGCCTCGCCATTAGGATCCGTATACCGATAGGGATTGTCGTTGGCATACCAGTAACGGTTGAAGTTTCCGCCTTCAACCGTCGCCTGCACTGGGTCGGTGCTCAGGAATCGGCCACTCTGGGGGTCGTAGTACCGCTGCTGCATGTACACCAGCGATGTCTCCGGGTCCTCCTCGTGGCCGGTGTAACCCGGACCATCGCGCATCGAGCGGTTCAGCACCTGCCCGTACGGCGAATAGTAGGTCCGCTCCACCACGTTGCGGTTGGCATCGGTGATCACCACCTCGCTGTGCAGGGCATCGCTGGAGTAGTAATACACCGTGTCGTGGGCACGCGCTGACCCCGCGAGCAGCATCGCCATCGAAACGAAGGCAGCCATCGCGCCCGGAATTGCCTTGCTGGGTGATGAAAATTTCCCCGTGAACATGACCTTCGATCCC
>JAJPHQ010000097.1 GCA_021325195.1 Gammaproteobacteria bacterium
GCACGGTTTCCACCGCGCGTTCCCAGCCGGCATCGACCTTCAGGCGCACACCCAGCCGGTCGCAGTCGGACAAGCCGACCTTTTCGAGCCATTCCCGTGCGGCGTCGCGGTCGCGCCCGAGGGCGGCGCGCTGCAGGGCTTCCAGCGATGCCACCCGCCCGCGCAAGGCCTGACGCTGCGCATTGGCCTCGCCCAGCCAGGCCTGCGCCTGACGCTCCTCGCCCAGCAGGCGCTCGGCCTCGGCCTTGCGCTTTTCCAGCTCGGCGGCCTGCGACTCGACCAGCGACCTGTGCGATTCGTGCTCCTGCTGCAGGCCGCCGGCGGCGGTGCGCAGGGCTTCCAGGTCCAGCGCGGCGCGCTCGTCGCGCAGGGCCTCGCGGCGGCGCGCCAGATCCAACGCCTGGCGGTCGAGGTGGTCGATGTGGGTGCGCTCGACCTCGGCCTCGCGCGAGGTCGAGGCCGACCGTCCCGCGTGCGCCTCCCAGCGCTCCTGCCACGCGGCGTGCGCGCGCTCGGCTTCGGCCAGCGCCGCAGCGGCGCGTTCGGCGGTTTCCCGCAGCCGTGCGGCCTCGGGTTCGCCCTCGGCGATCGCGGACTCGAGTTCCGCCTTCTGCGCGCGGTCGGCGTCGATGTGCGCGGTGAGCTCGTTCCACGAGCGCTCGGCCTCCTCGCGCGCCTGCTGCAGACGCTCGACCATCTCGTGGTGATGCCGGATCTGCTGCTCGACCCGGGCCAGCTCCGCGCCGATGCGATAGACCTCCGCCTGCACCGCATTCATCGCCTCGACGTGCTGCTGGTGCTGCTCGCGTCCGGACTCGATCCGCGCTTCCAGATGGCGCTGCTCCGCAAGCCTGCCATCCAGCGTGGTTTCCGCTTCGCGCAGGGCCTGCTGCAGGGCCTCGTGCCGGGCGCTGAGCGCGCGGTAGCTCAATGCGCGCAGTTCCGCCTCGCGGTGCGTGCGTTCCTCCTTCAGCTTCTTCCAGCGCTCCGCCGCGCGCGCCTGGCGGTTCAGGTGTTCGAGCTGCTTTTCGACCTCGTCGCGCACGTCGCGCACGCGATCGAGGTTTTCGCGCGTGGCCTTGATCCGGCTTTCGGTTTCCTTGCGCCGTTCCTTGTAGCGCGACACGCCGGCGGCTTCCTCGAGGTGCATGCGCAACTGCTCGGGACGCGATTCCACGATCTCGGAAATCACGCCCTGCTCGATGATCGAATAGCTGCGCGCACCAAGCCCCGTGCCCAAGAACAGGTCGGTGATGTCGCGGCGGCGGCAACGCACGCCGTTGAGGAAGTAATCCGATTGCGAGTCGCGCCCGACGGTGCGCTTCACCGAGATCTCGTTGAAACCCGCGTACTCGCCGCCGATCGCGCCGTCGGAGTTGTCGAAGACCAGTTCGACCGTCGCCTGCCCGACCGGTTTGCGGCCGGACGAACCGGAGAAGATCACGTCGGTCAGCGCCTCGCCGCGCAGCCGGCTGGCGGCGCTCTCGCCCATCACCCAGCGGATCGCGTCGATGATGTTGGATTTGCCGCAGCCGTTGGGCCCGACGATGCCGGTCAGGTTGGTCGGAAAATGCAGGATCGTGGGGTCGACGAACGACTTGAAACCGGCCAGCCTGATGGTGGTCAGGCGCATGGGTCAGGGGTCGTGGAATGCAACGGGTCCGGAACGGGAGATCGCATTGTAGGGGGCATGCACGCAGGCGACGACGGTTGCCGTTCCCGGCGGAAAAGCTCCGTGGCCGCGTGCACGCGCGCTCCTGCATCGCGGCTCTCCGCCGCGGGGAATGCGCCACTGTGCCAAACGCGAGCGGATCGCGCAACGCACGCGATTTCCGTCTCGACTACGGCTGACGAATGTTTCGTAACTCATTGACTGTCAGTGATACGTGCCGTGGCTCGCCGTTTCATCCGGTGCCCTCGCCTCGATCGCCAGCGCATGGATGCCTTGGCCCAGCAACTCGTCCAGCGCCGCGTACACCAGCCGATGCCGTTCGATCGGGCTTTTGTCGGCGAACGCGGCACTGACGATGCGTACACGAAAGTGGCCCGAACCCTCGCCGGCATGACCGATATGCAGATGCCCCTCGTCGATCACCTCCAGCGACTGCGGGTGCAACGCGGCGGCCAGCTTCGCGTGGATGTCCTCGACCGTGGCCGCGCTCATGGCAGCGTCTTGCGGAAGGGCCGAACGCCGACTTCGCGGTACACGCCCGCTGAAACGTAAGGATCGGCCTGCGCCCATGCGCGCGCCGCTTCCAGATCCTCGAACTCGGCAATGATCAGGCTGCCTTCGAAACCGGCCGGCCCGGGATCCTCCGCATCGATCTTTGGAAACGGCCCGGCCAGCAGCAGGCGGCCTTGATCCAGCAACTGTTGCAGGCGCGCGAGATGCGCAGCGCGCGCGGCCTTGCGCGCTTCCAGCGAATTGTCGTTGTCGAGGGCGAGGATGGCGTACCACATGGGAGACAGAAATCGGGAATCGGGAATCGGAGAAGCGTGACAACATCGTCATTCCGGCAAAGACCGGAATCCAGTGACTTTGCTTTTTTACCGCACACAGCTTGCCATCCTTGGCGCTGGATCCCGGCCAATCCATGGCCGGGATGACTTTGTTCTATTTCTGCGGCTTCACAACGGAAGGTGTTGCGATCGCAGATGCGGTCGCCGCTGCGCTTCCGGATAACTGAACTTCGGGTCTCATGTAAGGAAACAGCAGCACATCCCGGATCGACGGCACGTCCGCCAGCAGCATCACCAGCCGGTCGATGCCCACGCCCAGTCCGCCGGTCGGCGGCAGGCCGTATTCCAGCGCGCGGATGTAGTCAGCGTCGAAGTGCATGGCTTCCAGATCGCCGTGTTCCTTGGCCTCGACTTGCGCGCGGAAGCGCGCGGCCTGATCCTCCGGATCGTTCAATTCGGAAAAGCCGTTCGCCAGTTCCCTGCCGCCGATGAACAGTTCGAAGCGGTCGGTGACCTCCGGATCGGAATCCGAAGCGCGCGCCAGCGGCGAAACTTCGGTCGGATACTGCGTGATGAACGTCGGCTGCACCAGCGTGTGCTCGACCGTCTTCTCGAAAATTTCCAGCAGCAGCTTGCCCCAGCCGTATTCGGCCTTCACCGGCACTTTCAGCCGTGTGCAATGCGCGCGCAGCGCGGCGACATCGCGCAACTCGTGCATCCCGATTTCCGGGTTGTGCTCGCGCACCGCATCGGCCAGCGTCCAGCGCTTGAACGGCGGCCCCAGATCGATCGCGCGGCCCTCCCATTCCAGCGCGGTGCGGCCCAGCACCGCCTTCGCGGTCTCGCGCACCATCGCCTCGGTCAGATCCATGATCTCGATGTAGGTGGCGTAGGCCTGATACAACTCCAGCATCGTGAACTCGGGGTTGTGCCGGGTGGACACGCCCTCGTTGCGGAAGTTGCGGTTGATCTCGTACACGCGCTCGAAGCCGCCCACGACGAGGCGCTTCAGGTACAGCTCCGGCGCCACGCGCAGATAGAGATCGATGTCCAGCGCGTTGTGATGCGTGACGAACGGCCGCGCGGTGGCGCCGCCCGGGATCACGTGCATCATCGGCGTTTCCACTTCCATGAAACGGCGCGGCTCGGCTTCCAGCCATTTGCGGATGAAGCCGATCGTGCGCGAGCGCAGTTCGAAGGTGCGGCGCGCTTCGGGCGTGACGATCAGATCGACATAGCGCTGGCGGTAACGCTGCTCGACATCCGCCAGCCCGTGCCACTTGTCCGGCAGCGGCCGCAATGATTTCGTCAGCAACCGGATCGATTCCACCGCCACCGACAGCTCGCCGGTCCTGGTGCGCATCAGCGTGCCTTGCGCGCCGACGATGTCGCCGATGTCCCAGCCTTTGAACACCTCGTAGGCGTCGCCCAGCGCGCTGGCCTGCAGGAACAACTGGATCGCGCCGGTCATGTCCTGCACGCGTGCAAAACTGGCCTTGCCCATCACGCGCTTGCCGAGCAACCTTCCGGCAACGCACACCCGCCGCGCCTGCGCCGCCAGCGCCGCGGCATCCACGCCTTCGGTTTCCTTTTGCAGATCGCCCGCGAAGGCATCGGGGCGAAAATCGTTGGGAAACGCCACGCCCCGCACGCGCAACGCGCGCAGTTTTTCGCGGCGTTCGGCGACGAGTTTGTTTTCGTCGGCTGTTGCCTGGATGGGATTGCCGGGTTCGTCGGCGTTCATGGCGAGATCAGCGGGTTTCGGGTCTTGAGGGCGGGAAAACGCGAAAAGTCGCGATCGGCGCTCCACAACTCCCTGACGCCATGCGCCATGCAGATCGCCGCGATCCGCGCATCGTGCACCATCGGGCCGCGCACGTCACCTTGACGCAGCAGCCGCGCCAGCAACTCGAAATGATCAGGACCTTCGCCGATCAGGTTCAGCTCGGGGGATTGCACCCATGCGCGCAACATTCCCAGGGCCTGCTCCGGGGTCGAGGGCAGCACGAAAATCCGGGCGTCCGTCACCACGCGATAGAATTCATGGACGCACGGCCAGGGGATGGCCCAGCGTTGCCGGCGGCCGACGAGGTCCGCGAGCGCGGCGGCGGCGCGCGGATGCCAGTCCACATCGGCGCGGTGCGCCCACACCAGCAGATTGGTGTCGACCGCGATCAACGGTCGTTCGCCATCTGCAGTATGCCCTGCCAACCTGCCTTTCTGGCTTCCGGCGTCAGCCCCTTCCTGCCCGTCACCACCGGTTTGTACACATAGGGCGTGACGTGGTCGCGGCGCTCCAGCGCCAGTTGCAATCCCTCCTCGACCAGCGTGCGCAGGGTGACGTTCTGGCTGCGCTGCACTCGCCGGGCACGCTTCATCAACGAGTCGGCGATTTCGACGGTGGTTTTCATATGGCTACCCATATCGGCGTGTACGCCTATCCATATCGTAGTGTGCCGACAGCCCGCCATCAAGCGCCGACCCGTTTCGCTCCCGCTTCCAGTCCCATCTTCAGGCTCGCCTCGACGAATTCGTCCAGGTCGCCGTCCAGCACGCGCTGGGTGTCGGTGCGCTCCACGCCGGTGCGCAGGTCCTTGATGCGGGATTGATCGAGCACGTAGTTGCGGATCTGGCTGCCCCAGCCCACGTCGGACTTGGTGGCTTCCAGCGCGGCCTTTTCGGCGTTGCGCTTCTGCAACTCCATTTCGTACAGCTTCGCGCGCAGCATCTTCATTGCGCGGTCGCGGTTGGCGTGCTGCGAGCGTTCGGTCTGGCAGGCCACCACGATGCCCGACGGCACGTGCGTGATGCGCACGGCCGATTCGGTCTTGTTGACGTGCTGGCCGCCGGCGCCGGAGGAGCGATAGACGTCGGTTTTGAGGTCGGCCGGGTTGATCTCGATGTCGATGTCGTCGTCAACTTCCGGCGACACGAACACCGAGGCGAAACTGGTATGCCGGCGGTTGTCGGAATCAAACGGGGATTTCCGGACCAGCCGGTGCACGCCGATTTCGGTCTTCAGCCAGCCGTAGGCGTAATCGCCCTCGACGCGGAATGTTGCCGACTTGATGCCCGCCACTTCGCCCGCGCTCA
This sequence comes from Gammaproteobacteria bacterium, assembly GCA_021325195.1. Taxonomy (GTDB): domain Bacteria; phylum Pseudomonadota; class Gammaproteobacteria; order Xanthomonadales; family Rhodanobacteraceae; genus 66-474. Next base: position 5,554 of record JAJPHQ010000097.1, read on the forward strand.
TCTCCAGCAGTTCGGTCTGCCAGCCCTTGCCCTCGCACCAGCGCAGATACATCCGCAGCAGCATCTCGGCCCAGTCCTGCGCCTCGGTGCCGCCCGCGCCGGCCTGGATGTCCACGAAGGCGTTGGCCGCGTCCATCTCACCGGAAAACATCCGCTGGAATTCCAGCTTCTCGACGCGCGCGGCCAGCGCATCGACATCGCGTGCGATGGTCTGCACCGAAGCCTCGTCGTCCTCCGACGCAGCCAGGTCCAGCAATTCACCGGCGTCGTCCAGGCCGGAATCGATCCGGTCCAGCCCTTCCACGATTTCGGTCAGGCGCGCGCGCTCGCGGCCCAGCTCCTGGGCGCGCGGCGGATCGTCCCAGACGTTCGGGCTTTCCAGTTCGCGGCTTACTTCTTCCAGGCGTTCGCGCTTGGAAGCGTAGTCAAAGATACCCCCGTAGCGAAGCGACACGATCGCGCAGATCGGCTATGCGGGCGTGGATCGGATTGGTCTCGAGCATGGCCTTGGCGAAATCGAAAGGGTGTGCGATGTTAGCAAAAACACGCGCGATATTTGACACCTGTCACTGGCTTGGTGCGCATCGCGGACTCATTGTTGCCGCGACACCCGGAGGATACGGCCGTGCAGGACAGCCAGACTTCGACTCCGCGCCGTTACCCATGGCGCCTGTTCCCCGCCGCTTTCGTGATCGGTATCGGCCTGTTGTTCTTGTTGAACAATCTGGGCGTACGGCTTGGCTTTCTGCTGCGCGGAAACGGGTGGGCCACTTTCATCCTGCTCGCCGCGCTGGCACCGCTCGTGCGCGCGATCGAGGTGTACCGCGCGCGCGGCCGATTCGACAGGGTAACGGCCTATTACCTGCTCGCGACGTGCAGCGTGGCGCAGGTGGGCGCCATGTTTCCATTCGGACTGGACTGGGCGGTGTGGTGGCCGTTGTTCGTGATACTGGGGGCCTGTGCACCCTGGCGTGCGGCCGCCACTATCGCAGTCACTGTCGGGATGGCACGGATCACGACGCGACGGTCAAGCACTGAACCGGCTCACCCATTCCGCAAAGCGATCCACGAATTTCTGCAGGAAATCGCGCGTGCTGTCCACGGTGACGCTGCCGTCGTCGGCCACCAGGCCTTCCTTGAACTGCACAAAGGCCTCCGGCTGATCGAGCAGGTGCACGTCGAGGTAGGCACAGATATTGCGCAGGTGCTGCTGCGCCAGCGCGGTGCCGATCGCGCCGGCGGAGGTGCCGATCAGCGCGCCGGGTTTGCCTGCGAACGCGCTTTGCCCGTAGGGACGTGAAGCGATGTCAATGGCGTTCTTCAACACGCCCGGCACCGAGCGGTTGTATTCGGGCGTCACGAACAGCACGCCGTCTGCGGAAGCGATCTGCTGTTTCATCTTCACCGCGGCCGGCGGGTATTCGCGCTCGTGATCCTGGTTGAACAGCGGCAGGTCGCCGATGTCGATGTATCCGAAGGCGAGCTTGCCCTCGGCCAGTTTCTCCAGTGCGTGCGCCAGTTTCCGGTTGATGGATTCCTTGCGCAGACTGCCGACCAGCACCGCGATTTTCGTGGTCATAGTGCGCTCTCCCTGCGCGTGAAAGCGGTCATCCAAGACCGCACTCTTGACAAGAGCAATTCACACGCGTTGGTCATGTCAAAACTCCTTTTCAAGGTTTGACGAACTAGGGCTTGACGAACTTCAGCGTCATCCGGTCCGATTCGCCGATCGCCTTCATCTTCGCGTGCTCGCTGTCCGGCCCGGACAGGTCCGGCGGCAGCCGGTGCACGTTGATGTCCTCAGGGTCGTTCGGGTTGGCGTTGATTTCCGATACGCCCGCGAGGCGGAAGCCGGTCTTCAGGCCCAGCTCGATCACGTAGTCCTCGGGCAGCCGGTGCAACGTTTTCGAACTCACCGCCGCGTCCGCGAACGGCTTGGCGCGATGCTCGGTGACGCCGAACACCCCGCCCGGCTTCAACACGTCGTACGCGGCCTTGAACACCGCGGCCAACGTTTCGGGGCTGTTGTTCATCCAGTCGTGCAGATTGCGGAACGTCAGCACCATGTCCGCGGAATTGTCCGGCCCGAGGTTCACCTGCGCGGGCGGTGCAAACGGAATCACCTTCTCGACGTGGCCGTATACCGCGGGATCGGCCTTGAGCATCTGCTCGAACTTGCTCGGCCCGTTGCCGCGCGGCGGTGACGCCGCCTCGATCAGGTGTCCGTGCGCGTACAGGAACGGCGCCAGGATCTCGGTGTACCAGCCACCGCCGGGCGCCAGCTCCACCACGGTCATGTCCGGCTTGATCCCGAAGAATTCCAGCGTCTCGACCGGGTGGCGGTACCGGTCGCGTGCCTTGTTGGCCTCGGAACGCCACTTGCCCGCCACCGCCTGCTTCAGCATAGCCGCTGTGTCGCCGGTGGCGGCGATCGGGCCGGCATCAGCAGCGAAAACCGGGCCCGCACCCAACAGGGCAACGGCCGGAACCAGGAACAAGGCGACCAGGCCTTTACGCGCAAACATGGCAAGTCCTCCACACAAAGAGCCGGCAGCATACGCCCGAATTCGTCATCTGGCCGTGAAAATCCTCCCCGCGGCCGACCCGTCCAGTCCCGACGCATCGGGGTACAGTGGCCACGGCCATCCCGGCGCCATCATGTTCATACGGAGCACCTCATGTCACGCCGCACCCTCAATCTCGACGACCGGCTGTACCAGTACCTTCTCGACCACTCGCTGCGCGAGCACCCCGAACAGGCCGCCCTGCGAGAAGCGACGCGGAAACACCCTCGCGCGAGCATGCAGATCTCGCCCGAGCAGGGCCAGTTCATGCAGCTACTGGTCAAGCTGATCGGCGCGCGGCGCTGCATCGAGATCGGCACCTTCACCGGCTACAGCGCGTTGAGCGTGGCGCTGGCGCTGCCGGACGACGGCCGCATCCTCGCCTGCGACATCAGCGAGGAATACACCTCGATCGGCAAGCCGTACTGGCAGCGCGCGGGCGTCGCGGACAAGATCGAGCTGGTGATCGCGCCTGCCGCGCAAACGCTGTACGCGAGGCTCGCGGCCGGCGAAGCCGGCCGTTACGACTTCGCCTTCATCGACGCCGACAAGACCGGCTACGACGGTTACTACGAACGCTGCCTGAAACTGGTGCGCACCGGGGGTTTGATCGCCTTCGACAATACGCTATGGAGCGGCGACGTGGCCAAACCGGCGCACGACGACGACACCCGCGCGTTGCAGGCATTGAACGACAAGCTGCACCGGGACGAGCGCATCGACCTTTCCATGCTGCCGATCGGTGATGGACTGAGCCTGGTGCGCAAGCGCTGACGCGCCTGCCGCGTTCATGCCGGTTCGAGGTGCCGCACCAGCAGACGCAACGAATCGCGGCCCTGCCAGTCGTTGATCGTCAACTCGTAGGCAATGCGCAAGGGCGCGTTCAATGGCATCCGGTCATCCGCATTGAACCACACCGCGTCGTGCATCCGGCCATCGCGCGGATCCCGCAGACGCAGGCGCCTGTGCGCGCCGTCCGCACCCAACGGATCGCAGCCGACGCATTCGAATACGTTGTCGAACAAGGGCGGCGGAAAGCCCTGTCCCCACGGGCCGGCCCATCGCAGTTGCCGCGCCAGTTCCGGATCGAAATCGGCCGGCATCAGCTCGCCGTCGCTGTGGAGCACGGGCTGCAGCGATTCCGGCACGATCCGTTCACGCACCACGAGGTCGAACACCTCGGCAAAGCGCGTGTAATTCGACCTTTTCAGCGTCAATCCTGCCGCCATCGCATGACCGCCGAAGCGATCGATCAGGCCCGGACAACGTGCATCGACCTCGGCCAGCGCATCGCGGACATGGAAGCCCGGCACCGAACGCGCGGAGCCACGCAATTCATCGCCCTCGCCCGCCGGCGCGAACGCCACCACCGGACGGTGCAGACGTTCCTTCATTTTCGATGCCACCAGCCCGACCACGCCCTGGTGCCACGCCGGATCGAACAGCGAGACGCCCAGCACGTCGCGCGCTTCGACGTGCTGCAGTCCGGCGACGGCTTCCTCGACCATCGCCGACTGCAGCGTCTGCCGCTGCGCGTTGATGTCGTGCAGCAGAGCGGCCAGCTCGCGTGCCCGCGCGGGATCGTCGGCCAGCAGGCATTCGATGCCGAGCGAAATGTCTTCCAGCCGGCCCGCCGCGTTGATGCGCGGGCCGATCGCGTAGCCGAGGTCGGCCGCGACCGCCGTTCGCGGGTCGCGGCCGGCAGCCTCGAACAACGCGGTCACACCGGCACACGCCATGCCTTCGCGGATCCGGCGCAGTCCGCCTTCGACCAGCGCGCGGTTGTTGCGGTCCAGCGGCACCAGGTCGGCCACCGTGCCCAGCGCGACCAGGTCGAGCAGTTGCGCCAGATCGACGGTATCGCGCTTCCCCATCCGTGCGCGGAGCTGCAACAGGAGATAGAACGCCACGCCGACACCCGCAAGATTGCCGGGGGCGCAGGCCGTGGCCGGGTCTTTCGATGAGTGCGGCGAGGGCTCGTCGCCCTTTCCTTCCTGCGCACAGGCTGCACGCGCCAGCACGGGGTTGACGATTGCATCGGCATCCGGCAGCCGCTCGCCCGGCAGGTGATGATCGGTCACGATCACCCGGCTGCCGCGCGCCTTGGCCGCGGCCACGCCCGCGTGCGCGGCGATGCCGTTGTCCACGGTCACGATCAGGTCGGGAACGGGGTGGATGGTTTCGACCAGCTCGGGCGTCAGGCCGTAGCCGTGCACCGCGCGGTCGGGCACCGCGTAGCCGACGCGGTGCGCGCCCAGCATCCGGAGTCCGCGCACCGCCACCGCGCAACCGGTTGCGCCGTCGCAGTCGTAATCGCCCGCAATCACGATGCGGCCATCGTGCGCGATCACCTCGCCCAGCATTTCCGCGGCGCGCCCGATGCCGTGCATGCCGTCCGGCGGCAACAGGCCGGACAGGCGATGCCCCAGTTCTTCGGGATACGCCACACCGCGCGCGGCATACACGCGCTGCAATACCGGATGGACCCGTGCAGGCCAGTCGCGCGGGCTGCAGGCCGGTTCGCGGCGGACGATGCGCAGACCGGTCATGCCCGACGCGCCACGCCGCGGCCGGGCTTGCGCCAGAACCGCCAGCGGTGCCAGGGCCGGAGCCGGAAGCGCTCCCCGCTGACGAAGGCGAACTCCACCTGCCCGAATCGCCGTTGGCCCAGCGCACGCTGGCATCGCGGCAGCCATTCGTCCGCGATGATCGCGGGATCGGTCGAGGCGAAATCCGCCAGCACCTCGCCTTCACCGCCGTCGATCGCCTGCGCGGCCTCGCTGTCACAGGGAACGTCCGCGCAGGCGCACAGGCCGCGCAGCACACCGTCACTGCCTGCCGCGCGCTGCAAGGCTGTCTGCACCGCGCCGGGCAACCTGCCTGCGCCCCAGAACCACAAGGCGTTGACGGGCAGCCTGCCGGCCGCGACGCGCGCCGCATTGACCGGATGCGCGTGCAGGATCACCTGCGCCTCGTTGAACAGCCGCCGCCACGGACGCCCGCGATCTCCCGCGGGAAGACATTGCAGCAGATCGGCGCCCAGCGCTTGGTCCGGCTCGACGAACGCCGGAAGCGGCGCGCCTTCCGCGACGCGCACGCACCATCCGGACGGCGTATCGATTTCCAGCGGCGCACCCGCATCGCCGAACAGGGTGCGCAATGCGCGGGCCAGACCGTCGGCCTCCTCCCGCGAAAGATCGTCCAGCGGCGAAACCATCAGCCGTGCGCCGGTCGCCTCGCCGCGCACGAACGAGGGATCGGCGCACAGCCACGCGCCCAAGTGCGCATCGCCGGCGTGTGCGCGACGACGCAGGGCTGCCGCAGGCCAGGCCGTTCCCGGAAAGCGGAACAGCGCACGCAGCACCGCACTGCGTCCGGGCGGCGCATCCGGCAGCCGGTCGCCGCGCGCGAGCCAGCGTCGCCAGTCTGCCGCATCGTCGAAACGCGGGAGCGGCGGCAGGATCAGGTGCAGGGTGGACACGGAATCGGGGTTTCGATGGATGGTCGTCGGTGGCTGCGAGTCCGCACCTGCTCCCTGCCCCTGCTGGCCGCGCACTCAATCGCCGCAGCGTACCGCCACGATGTCGAAGCTGCGTCTGCCGCCGGGCGCATCGAACTCGAACGAGTCGCCCTCGCGCTTGCCGATCAGCGCGCGCGCGATCGGCGAGGACACCGCAATCAGGCTGCGCTTGATGTCGGCTTCCACGTCACCCACGATCTGGTAGGTGACGACCTCGCCGCTCTCGGAATCCTCGAGATCGACCACCGCACCGAACACCACCTTGCCGTCCGCAGGCAGCGCGGCGGTGTCGATGATCTGTGCGTTGGCCAGAGCGGCCTCGATCCGGTGGATACGGCCCTCGATGAAGCTCTGCTGCTCGCGCGCGGCGTGGTACTCCGCATTCTCGCTGAGGTCGCCGTGCGCGCGCGCCTCGGCGATCGCGGCGATCACGTGCGGGCGATCGACCGACTTCAGCCGTTCCAGCTCCTTGCGCAGACGCTCCGCGCCGGCCTTGGTCATGGGTGCTCTTGGCATGGCCGAAATCCTCGCTCGCACGCCGTGTGGCGTGCCTCTGTCCAGTCCGGTGATGAAATGATTTTCCGATCTTCGCGACGCGTCATGCAACCCGCGCCGCGCCGGTGCGGGAACCCGCGACCGGCTGCCCGAACTCGGCGTGCAGTTCCTGCAGGCTGATCACCGCACCGCGTCCCCGGAAATCCAGCGAGTGCAGCAGCGCGGCCGCACCCGCGACCGTGGTCGAATACGTCACGTGCTGCTGCAGCGCCTCGCGGCGGATCGAAAACGAGTCGGCGATCGCCTGCCGCCCTTCGGTGGTGTTGACGATGTAGGCGATCTCGCCGTTCTTGATCGCATCGACGATGTGCGGACGGCCTTCCAGCACCTTGTTGATCCGTTCGCACTCGATGCCGTGCTCGCGCAGGTAGGCGCAGGTGCCGCCGGTTGCGATCAGCGTGAAACCGCGGCGCAGGAGATCGCGCGCGACTTCCAGCAGGCGCGGCTTGTCGGCGTCGCGCACCGACAGGAACGCCTTGCCGCCGGCGGGTGCCGCGATGTGCGCGGCCTCGTGGCCGCGCGCGAAGGCCTCGCCGAAACTGCGGCCCACGCCCATCCCCTCGCCGGTCGAACGCATCTCGGGCCCGAGGATGGGATCGACGTTCTGGAATTTCAGGAACGGAAAGATCGCTTCCTTCACGGACCAGTAATGCGGGATGCGTTCCTGCGTCGCGCCCTGTTCCGCGAGGGTCTTGCCGGCCATGCAGCGCGCGGCGATCTTGGCCAGCGGCCGGCCGGTGGCCTTGGACACGAACGGCACGGTACGCGAGGCGCGCGGATTGACTTCGAGGATATAGACGTCGTCGCCCTGGATCGCGAACTGTGTGTTCATCAATCCGACCACGCGCAGCTCGCGCGCCAGCAGCGTGACCTGACGGCGCAGCTCGTCCTGGATCACGGGCGGCAGCGAATACGGCGGCAGCGAGCACGAGGAGTCGCCCGAATGCACGCCGGCCTCCTCGATGTGCTGCATGATGCCTCCGATCAGCACCGTGCCCTCGGCATCGGCGATGATGTCCACGTCCACCTCGACCGCGTGGTCGAGGAAACGGTCCAGCAGGACCGGCGAGGATTCCGACACGCGCACGGCGTCCCGGATGTAGCGCGCGAGATCCGCGTCGGCGTGCACCACTTCCATCGCGCGGCCGCCCAGCACGTAGCTGGGCCGCACCACCAGCGGATATCCGATCTCGCGCGCCAGCACCAGCGCCTCGTCGGCGGTGCGCGCGATCCGGTTAGGCGGCTGTCTCAGGTGCAGCCGCTCGATCAGTTGCTGGAAGCGTTCGCGGTCCTCGGCAAGGTCGATGGAATCGGGCGAGGTGCCGATGATCGGTACGCCCGCGGCTTCCAGCGCGCGCGCCAGCTTCAGCGGCGTCTGCCCGCCGTACTGCACGATCACGCCTTCCGGCTTTTCCCTGTCGACGATTTCCAGCACGTCCTCCAGCGTCACCGGTTCGAAATACAGCCGGTCGGAGGTGTCGTAATCGGTGGACACGGTTTCCGGATTGCAGTTGACCATGATGGTCTCGAATCCGTCCTCGCGCAGCGCCAGTGCGGCGTGCACGCAGCAGTAGTCGAACTCGATGCCCTGGCCGATCCGGTTGGGGCCGCCGCCCAGCACCATGATCTTGCGGCGGTTCGAAGGATTCGCCTCGCATGCTTCCTCGTAGGTCGAATACATGTAGGCGGTGGTGGTGGCGAATTCGGCCGCGCAGGAATCCACGCGCTTGTACACGGGCCGGATGTCCAGCGTGTGGCGGAGATGCCGCACCGCGGCCTCGTCGGAATCCAGCAGCTTCGCAAGCCGCCTGTCGGAAAAGCCCATGCGCTTCAGCGCGCGCATCCGCGCGGCATCGATCGCCCGCATGCCGCCCGCGCGCACGTCGGCTTCCGCCGCGACGATGTCCTCGATCGCGGCGAGGAACCACGGGTCGATCTTCGACAACTCGTGCACGTCGGCCAGCGACAGGCCCGCGCGGAACGCATCGCCCACGTGGAAGATCCGTTCCGGCCCCGGCTGGCGCAATTCGCGCTTCAGCGATTCCATGCCTTCCGGCGTCTTCCAGTCGATGCCGCCGGAATTCAGGCCGTCGCGGCCGGTTTCGAGACCGCGCAGCGCCTTCTGCAGTGACTCCGCGAACGTGCGCCCGATCGCCATCACCTCGCCCACCGATTTCATCTGGGTGGTGAGATGCGGATCGGCGGCCGGGAACTTCTCGAACGCGAAGCGCGGGATCTTGGTGACGATGTAGTCGATGGCGGGCTCGAACGACGCCGGCGTCTTGCCGCCGGTGATCTCGTTCCTGAGTTCGTCCAGCGTGTAGCCGACCGCGAGCTTGGCGGCCACTTTCGCGATCGGGAAGCCGGTGGCCTTGGACGCCAGTGCGGACGAACGCGACACGCGCGGGTTCATCTCGATCACCACCACGCGGCCGTCGGCGGGATTCACGCCGAACTGCACGTTGCTGCCGCCGGTATCCACGCCGATCTTGCGCAGCACCGCGATCGAATAATCGCGCAGGCGCTGGTATTCCTTGTCGGTCAGCGTCAGCGCCGGCGCCACCGTGATCGAATCGCCGGTGTGCACGCCCATCGGATCGAGGTTCTCGATCGAGCACACGATGATGCAGTTGTCCGCCTTGTCGCGGACCACCTCCATCTCGAATTCCTTCCAGCCCAGCACCGATTCGTCGATCAGCACCTCGTGCACGGGCGAGAGTTCCAGCCCGCGCGCGACGATCTCCTCGAATTCCTCGATGTTGTAGGCGATGCCGCCGCCCGAGCCGCCCAGCGTGAACGAGGGGCGGATGATGCACGGAAAACCGAGCGAGGCCTGCCCCTGGCGTGCCTCGTCCAGCGTGCGCGCGATCACCGACCTCGGCGATGCCAGCCCGATTTCGTCCATGGCCTTGCGGAACAGCTCGCGATCCTCGGCGGTCCGGATCGCCTCGCGCGAGGCGCCGATCAGCTCCACGCCATGGCTGTCCAGCACGCCGCGGTCGGCCAGCTCCAGCGCGCAGTTCAGTGCGGTCTGGCCGCCCATCGTGGGCAGCAGCGCGTCGGGCTTCTCCTTCTCGATGATCTTTTCCAGCGTGCGCCACTCGATAGGTTCGATGTAGACGCGATCGGCCATCTCCGGATCGGTCATGATCGTGGCCGGGTTCGAGTTCACCAGCACCACCCGGTAGCCCTCCTCGCGGAGCGCCTTGCACGCCTGCGCACCCGAGTAGTCGAACTCGCAGGCCTGGCCGATCACGATCGGCCCGGCGCCGATGATCAGGATGGTGTGGAGGTCGGAGCGGCGAGGCATCAGCGGTAGTCCTCGGCTTCTTCGGAGATTCGGGACTCGGGACTCGGGACCCGGGACTCGGATTCAAGCCTGCGGCTCAACGCCTGGTGCAGGCGCAGCAGCATTTGCCCCACCCGATCGCACAGATCGATGGCGATCGTCCGCAATGCATCATCTCCCAGATTCAAGTCTCCTGATAACAGCAACTGGATTTGCAATTCTGCAGACGACCCCACCGCCATCGACACAAAGCGAGCGTAATCCCTGGTCGATGCGCGTGCGTTCCCTTCAGCGATATTCGAAGGAATGGAAATCGCGCTGCGCTGAATCTGGGAACTCAATCCATACCGCTCCTCGTGCGGAAAGGTCGCGGTCAGCTGATACACGGCCTTCGCCAGGTTCATGGACAACTGCCACACCTCGAGCTCGCGGAAATGCGAGGCGCTCATGTCGCTTCCCCCGAGGCCCGAGTCCCGGGTCCCGAGTCCCGCATCAGCTCTGCGAAGCGTTCGAACAGGTACGACACGTCATGCGGCCCCGGGCTGGCCTCGGGATGTCCCTGGAAACAGAACGCCGGGCGGTCGGTGAGCGCAAAGCCCTGCAGCGAACCGTCGAACAGCGAGACGTGGGTCACGCGGGTGTTGGCGGGCAGCGTCGCGGGATCGACCGCGAAACCGTGGTTCTGCGAGGTGATCAGTACCCGGCCGTCGTCGAGATCCTTCACCGGGTGGTTGGCGCCGTGGTGGCCGAATTTCATCTTGACGGTCTTCGCACCCAGCGCGATGCCCATCAACTGGTGGCCGAGACAGATGCCGAACAAGGGAATCTTTGCATCGAGGAATTCGCGCGTCGCGGCGATCGCGTAACCGCATGCGGCCGGATCGCCCGGGCCGTTGGACAGGAACACGCCGTCGGGCTTCATCGCCAGCACGTCGCGCGCC
>JAJPHQ010000020.1 GCA_021325195.1 Gammaproteobacteria bacterium
GAATGTCGCAGCACGTGCGGGGAAATGCGTTTCGCCGCAATGCCGGCCTTCCGTGCGTGCTTCTTGACGATGGTCCACGCCATCTGCCGGGTCATCGCGCCGGCGCGGTTGGACAGGAACAGCGCGGCCACTTCACGCCCCCTGGCCAGTGCGGGACGCGCCTCGCGAAGGTAACGCGCGAGCCAGTCCATCGAGTTTTCGCCGATCGGCACCAGCCGCTGCTTGCCGCCCTTGCCGGTCACGCGCAGCACGCCCTGGCGCAGGTTCAGACCCGACAGCGGCAGCGTGACCAGTTCGCTGACGCGCAGGCCGGTCGCGTACATCAGTTCCAGCATCGCGCGGTCGCGCAGGCCGATCGGCGTCGCGGTGGCGGGCGCTTCCAGCAGCGCCTCGACCTCGCGTTCGGCCAGCGCCTTGGGCAGCGTGCGCGGCAGCTTGGGCGTATCCAGCAGCAGCGTCGGATCCTCGAAACCCGCGATGCGCCGCGCCTGTTCGCCGTAGAAACGGCGCAGCGCGGTCAGTTCGCGCGCACTGGTGCGTGCGCCGATGCCGGCCTTGGTGCGCGCGCGCAGATACTCGAACAGTTCCGCGCGGCCGGCGCCCAGCAGGTTGCTGCCCTGCGACGCCAGCCACGCCGCGCAGCGTTCGAGGTCGCCGCGGTAGTCGGCCAGCGTCAGATCCGCGAGGCCGTCACGCGACCACACGCTTTCGAGAAAGGCTTCGATCGCGTCGCGGTCGCGCGGGTCGATGTCTGGTGACGGTCCCGTCATCGTGCGATGCTTGCGCGTTGCCCGGACCGATGCAAGCCCGATCCCCGATGACGCCCGCCGCGATTCCGATCGATGCGGCCCGGCCCGCGCCGTTGTGGCGCCGGCTGGCGGCCATGCTCTACGACCTGTTCCCGTTGCTCGGCCTGTGGATGCTGACCGCCGGCCTGTGGGCCTGGGCCAGCGGTTACGACGCCCGCCATCCGCATCCACTGGCGCGTGCCGGCCTGCAGCTGCTGCTGCTCGCCGTTTCGGCGGCGTATTTCCTGGTCTCGTGGATCCGGATCGGCCAGACCATCGGAATGCGTGCGTGGCGGCTGAGGCTGGTACGCGAGGACGGCGGCGGATTGCGCGCGGGTCGCGCGTTCGCGCGATTCCTGCTCGCGCTGTTGTCGCTGGCGATCGCCGGTTGCGGATTCTGGTATGCGTGGTTCGATCCCGGGCAGCGCACGCTGCACGATCGGCTGTGCGGGACACGCATGATCCGGCTGTGACGCTGCATCGTCGTTGACGGAAGCCCGTCCTTGTCCGTCCCGTCCAGACGGAAACGCCGCCTTGCATCGTCGAGGCCGCCCCGGCGCCTCGCCCGCGGAATGCTTCGCCGGAGACGGCGGCTTCGGGCAATGCCGAGAAGGGGCCCGCACAAGGGAGGCGCACGAGTGGCAGCGATACCGTGCGCGGCTCGTCGAACCGCGTCAGGACGCGCCGGCGGGAAGACCGCTACACCCTTCTGAAATACCACCCCGCGATCACCACCAGGATCAGCGCCGGAATCAGGTTGACGATCAGGGCGGGTGCGCCGAATACCGAGCCGATGCCGATCACGGCGCGCTGCACGAAATACCAGGCGATCGCGAGCAGCACGCCGACGAACAGGCGTTTGCCCAGTCCGCCCGAGCGCAGCGTGCCGAACGCGAACGGCAGCGCGCACATCACCAGCGCCAGCGTGTTCAGCGGATAGAACGCGCGCGTCCAGTAGGCATTGTCGTACACCCCGGGGTTTTGCCGGTTGGCGCGCAGGTAGTGGATGTTGCGCGACAGGTCGCGCAGCGACAGGTATTCCGGATGCAGGATCGAGGATTCCAGCACTTCCGGATCGAGGCGGGTCTGCCAGGCAAGCTGTTTGCTGAAGGTGCTCCGTGCGCCCTGCGGCGTGAGCACGGTGTCGCGCACGTCGTGCAGCAGCCACTGCCGGCCCTGCTGGGTCGCGGTCTTTGCCCAGCGGAACGACGTCAGATTGCCGGCATCGTCGAAGCCGAACACCCGCACATCCGCGAGTTCCACCGTCGGCTGGCCGCGCACCACCCTTGCCAGGGCCGCCTTGGCATTGATGATGGTGTCGCCGTCGCGTTCCCACAGGCCGCTGGCCTGCCGGGTCAGGCTGCCCGCGGTGCGCCGCAACTGGATCTCCTCGGCACGCTGCTGTCCGGCCGGCGCGGCGGTTTCGCCCAGCGCGAACACGCCGATCAGCAGCAGCGCCACCAGCCCCGCCGCCGACAGGCTGATCCTCAGCTTGGACATGCCGGCCGCGCGCAGCGCGGTCAGCTCGCCGCTGGCGGCGAGGCCGCCGATGCCGAGCAGGCTGCCGATCAGCGCGGCGAACACGAACCAATCGTAGGCGCGTCGCGGCACCGTCAGCAGGATGTAGGCGACGGCCTGCCCCAGCGTGTAACCGTTGCGTCCGATGCCGCCGATCTGCTGGGCGAATTTCATGAAGGCGTCGAGACCGGTCAGCACCAGCCAGGTCAGCAGCAGGCCGCCCAGCACGCTGCCCGCGATCAGCAGATCGACGCGCTTGATCCTTAAGCTGCGCAGCGAGGGGGCGCTCATCCGGGCGCTCCGTCGGTCACGGAAACCTTGCGCGCCGCGTACTGCCGCGCGAACAGGATCGCGCCCAGCGCGAACACCGGCAGCAGTACCCACCACATCCCGATGGCGGCCGGCAGCTTGCCGCTGGCGATGGAGACGCGGCTCAGCGTCATCAGGTTGACCAGCACCAGATACGTCAGCACCGCGATCAGCAGCCTGCCGACCGGCGAGCTGCGCGGACTCTGGCGCGACATCGGCAGCGCCAGCAGGGCCAGCACCACCGGCGCGAACGGCGCGGCGACCCGCCACTGCAATTCGGCGCGCGCGGCGGGATCGGCATCGCCGACCAGCGCGGTGGTGGTGCGCAGCCCTTCGGGATCATCCTCGTCGCCGCTGTCCTGCGGCGGCGCCAGCGCGATGTCGTTGCGCCGGAACTGCATCAGCCGCCAGTTGTCCTCACCCAGCCGGATGTCGAAGCGGTGGCCGTCGAACAGCGCGATGAAACGGTTGTCCTCGTTGCCCTCGTGGAACAGCGTGCCGCGCGCGGCGGTGATCACGTTGATGCTGGTGACGCCGTCCTTGCCGACGCGCTCGCTGGACACGAACAGCCTGCCGAGCCGGGTGCCGTCCGGGCTGATGCTGTCGGTGAACAGGATGCCGCCGCGGCCCGGCAGGGTGGTGAAGCGTCCCGCCTCCAGCCCGGCGGCGATCACCGAACGGTTGGCTTCCTCGATTTCGGCGTTGGACGTGCGCGCGGCCCACGGCCCCAGCCACAACGACACCAGCCCGACCACGATGGCGGTGGCGATCGCCAGGATCGCCGCCGGCTTGAGCAGGCCGCGCGGACCGAAACCCGACGCCGACAGCACGTGCATTTCGCTGTCGCGGTACATCCGCCCCAGCGCCAGCAGGACGCCGAGAAACATCGCCATCGGCAGCAGCGCCTGCAGCGTGCCGACCAGGTTGAGGCCCAGCACCGTGAACATGATTTCGCCGGGGACGCGGCCGGTGGCAACCTTGTTGAGCACGTCGGCGAAGGCGGCGCCGGAAAAGATCACCAGCAGCACCACCACGGCCGCGAGGGTCCCGGTCAGCAGCTCACGCAGCAGATAGCGATCGAGAATGGACAGCATCGGGTAAACTGGACGACTTTGCGAGCCGCAAGTCTAGCCGCTTGCGGCTTTCGACCGTTTTTCAGGGAAGTTTCTCCATGCTCGAGTTCAGTCCCAGTTCCGCCGGTGCCGAGACCGCCGACACGCCGTGCGCGGTGGTCGGCCTGTTCGAGGGCGCGATGACGGAGGCCGCATCGGCGATCGACCGCGTGGCCGGCGGCGCACTGGCGCGCCTGCGCGACAGCGGCGACTTCACCGGCAAGGCGGGCACGACGCTGGTGCTGCACGGCGTGGCCGGCGTCAAGGCGCCGCGCGTGCTGCTGGTGGGGCTGGGCCGCAGGGAGGAGTTCGACGGACACGCCTACGCGCGGGCCTGCGGCGAGGCCGGCAACGTGCTGAAGGGGCTGCCGATCAAGAGTGCGGCGGCGTGGCTGCCGCAGGTCGAGGTGCCGGGACACGACGCCGACTGGCGCGTGCGCACCTGTGCGCTGGCGATCGACCATGCCTGTTTCCGTTACACCGCGACGCTGAAGCCGGCCAACGGCGATGCCCCGCGGCTGGCGAAACTGGAACTGGCCGCCGGCGCCGACGCCGGGCGCGGACTGGAACAGGCGCGCGCGCTGGCGCGCGGCGTGGCCTGCGCCCGCGAACTGGGCTGCCTGCCGCCCAACCTGTGCACGCCGGCCCACCTCGCCGCGCAGGCGAAGACCATCGCCGACGAACATCCCGGCGTGAAGCTCGAGGTGCTGGAGCGCGAGCAGATGCAGCAACTCGGCATGGGCGCGCTGCTGGCGGTGGCGTCCGGCTCGGCCAATCCGCCCAGGCTGATCGTGCTGGAATACCGCGGCGGCGGTGAGGCGAAACCGTTCGCGCTGGTCGGCAAGGGCGTCACCTTCGACACCGGCGGGATGAACCTCAAGCCCACCGGGTCGATGGAGGAAATGAAATACGACATGTGCGGCGCGGCGTCCGTGCTGGGCGCGTTTCTCGCCGCGGTCGAGCTGAAGCTGGCGATCAATCTGGTCTGCGTGGTGCCCGCGGTCGAGAACATGCCGGACGGCGCCAGCTACCGGCCCAGCGACGTGCTGCACACCCACGCCGGCATCACCGTCGAAGTGCTGAACACCGACGCCGAGGGACGCCTGATCCTGTGCGATGCGCTGGCCTACACCTGCAGGCGCTTCCAGCCGCAGGCGCTGGTCGATGCCGCCACGCTGACCGGCGCCTGCGTGATCGCGCTGGGCAAACATGCCTCGGGCCTTTTCAGCGCGGACGACGCGCTGGCCGAGCAGTTGCTGCGAGCCGGCAGCGAATCGCTGGACCGCGCGTGGCGGCTGCCGCTGTGGAACGACTACCGCAATCAGCTGGAATCCGCGTTCGCCGACATCGCCAACATCGGCGGCAAGAGCGCGG
The DNA here is from genome assembly GCA_021325195.1 of Gammaproteobacteria bacterium. Classification (GTDB taxonomy): domain Bacteria; phylum Pseudomonadota; class Gammaproteobacteria; order Xanthomonadales; family Rhodanobacteraceae; genus 66-474. The sequence continues at coordinate 5,102 of JAJPHQ010000020.1, forward strand.
GCGCGGTGACCGCCGCGCTGTTCCTGTCGCGCTTCACCGAGGGTACGCGTTGGGCGCACCTGGACATCGCCGGCACCGCGTGGAACGAGGGCCGCAAAGGCTACGCCACCGGCCGGCCGGTACCGTTGCTGGCGCAATGGCTGATCGACAGGGCCGAAAGCCGGTAGCGGCAGGCATGCCCGCGAACGGGCAATTCGGTCGCCGGCAGGCACGC
>JAJPHQ010000080.1 GCA_021325195.1 Gammaproteobacteria bacterium
CACCGAGATAGGTACGCGCGAGGTAGCGGCGCGGATCGCCGAGCTTGTCGTAGGGCAAGAGAGACGGGGGATCGATCCGCATGACCGGACGGCTCGGGTTGTGCGTGCCCGCGCCGGCGGCTTTCCATGAAAGCCCGGCGATCTGCGCCAGCGCCGGTTCCACATCCCCGCACAGCGCTGTGACCAGCGCGGACAGGGTTTGCTCGCCCTGCCCCCGGATCACGTAATCGACATAGGGCGCAGACAGCGCCGTGTCCGGATACAGCGTCGGAAAGTAACCGCCCCACACGATCGGCATCGCGGGAAAGTTTTTGCGGATGGCCCGTGACACCGCGATCGCGGGCGCGAGCTGCGGGCCGCCCATCACGCTGACGCCCACGGCGTCGAAGCCGCCGCTTTCCAGGGCGCGCAGGGTTTCGGCGACGAAATCGCGATCGACGTTGCCGTCGATGATCCGGCTGTCACCGTGCCTGTCCAGCGCCGCCGCCAGATTCAGCAGCGACAGCGGAAACCGCGCACTGGAACGCGACGTGATGGTCGGATTGATCAGCAGAGTATTGGGCGAGCGGGTCATGGGCGGGGAGAAGTCGGGATCAGCACGGACGCCGCAACTGCAACACCAGCGCAACCGGGACCTCGAGCGCCAGCCGGTCGAAGTGCGCGCCGTCGGGGATGTCCACGGGATTGAGCATGGGTTCCATCACCCACACGATTTCCAGCCGCAACGCCGCGCAGATCGCGTGCCAGTGGCTGTACAGGTGCGGCGTATGCCGCACGGCATAGCGCCGGCCGCCGGCCTTGAAATCGCGTTGCCAGCCCAGGGCGTGCCCGATCGGATGCACGTCGCTGCACAACAACGTGCCGCCCGGCCGCGTCACCCGCCGCAGTTCCGCAAGCGCCCGCTGCAAGCGGTCCAGATGGCCGAGCGCCAGACCACAGATCGTCAGATCCGCCCACGCATTCGGCACCGGCAGCATGGCCACGCTGCCCTGCACCAGCTCGATCTCGGCGCCGCGCCGGAACGCACCGAGCTCGCTGCCGGCGCGTTCCAGCATGTCGAACGAGAGGTCCACGCCCGTCACGCGCGCGGCGCCGCGGCGCAAGGCATGCAGCATGTAGCGGCCGCTGCCGCAGCCGACGTCGAGCACGGATTGTGCACGCAGGTCGGTCGGCATCAGTGCGAGCATCGCGCGTTCCTCGGCCTGCATCACCGGGTTGTGCGCATGCGGCGGGTAATCGGGCGCCCACAAAGCGTACGCTTCGACGGGTTCAAGAATCTGGGGGCGCGACATCAGCAGCACTCCCCGCGCAGCGCGACTTCATGCGCCGGTTTCGTGCTGCCTTCGGCGCGCTCGAGGCCGGGTTCGAGCGCGATCGCGGCCGGATCGGCGAGCGCCTTGTCCAGCAGCTTCGGCCTGCCGTCCAGCAGCACGGGCACGGCCTCCACGCCAGCGAGTTCGAACCATTCCGCGAAATCGGGATCGGCGATCCGGGGCATGCCGTCGCGCACCACCGCACGGATCCGGCTGCGGTCGATACCCACCAGACTGCGCGCCTCATCGCCGCCCCTGTCCTCGACGATCACGAGATCCGCACGGGCGCCCGGCGCGAGACGGCCACGCGACGGCAGACGCAGGATCCGTGCCGCAGCGGTCGTGACCAGTCCGAGCAATTGCCGCGGATCGAGCGGATGACGATCGACCACGCCGCGCAACTCATCGAGCAGGTCGCGCGCACCGCTAAGCCTCGAATCGGTGCCCAGCGCGAGCCGGCCCGCGGCATGCAGGCGACGGGGATCGAGCGTTCGCCCCAGCAGCGTGAGGTTGCTGCGCGGGCACCACACCACCGCGGCGCCCACGGCGATCACGCGCCCGACGTCCGCTTCGCGCATACCCACGCCGTGGATCAGGACGCTGTTCGGCTGCAGGCAACCGAGCCGGTCCAGTTGCGCCAGTTCCGCCTGCGCCGCTTCGTCGGTCCCTTCGGCAAGGTGGATCAGCCACGGCCGGTCCGGCGGTGTCGCAGCGAAACTCTCGCGCACCGGCGGCCCGTATTGGGGCCAGCCGAGCGCGTAGCTCCAGCCGAAATCGCGCAGCAGCGCAACCGGAAAATCCGCGTCGTCGAGTGCGGGATGCCACGGGTCGTGATGCGCCACGCAGGTCGCGCCCGCAAGCAGATTCTTGAGTCCGCCATGACGGAGCCGCGTCGCCTTGGGAACGCGCAGCGCGGCGGCGACCTCGGGCCGTTCGAAATGCGCCTGGAAGGCTTCGATCCAGGCGTAGCTGTCGGGAAACGGTGCGCCGGCACGCAACGGCGGCACGGCGTTGAGGTGCAGATGATCGTGCGCGTTGATCAGGCCGGGGAAAACCAGATGGTCGCGCAGCTCGAACCGGCGGGCGCGCGCGGCGGGCGCATCGCCGATCCGTGCTGCCCGGACCGGCAGCGGCGCGCGCGAAACGCCCGTCGCGGTGATCGCGGCGGCACCGTGCAATTCGACATCCGTCGTGACCTGCGAGCGATGCATGGATTCAGCGCCGCTGCATCACGATCAGGAAGTGGTCGCCCATGTTGCGCAGCAGCGGCAATGCGCCCAACCGGTCCTCCAGCCGTCCCAGCCACTCGCAGGCATTGCGGTGGCGGCGATAGAAATCCACCAGATAAGGCGGCGGCACGAACAGGCCGAGCGCGCGACAGTGCTGCAGCCGGAAGCCGGCGGCAAAGGCGCGGTGGAACTCGCGCGGCAGGTAGTAACGGGTCCAGATGGTGTGGCGATTCATCCCCACCGCCGTCGGACCCCGTGAGGCGCGCACGCAAGCGCGACCGATGCGTCCCCGCAATGTGTAATGCACGATCTCCCACGGACAGATTCGTCCGATCACGGAAAAAACCAGCTTGCCGCCGGGGCGGACCAGGCGCGCGCATTCCGACGCGACCTGCTTCAGGTCGGGCGCGCAATTCAGCGGACCGAAATTCGAGTACGCAGCGTCGAACCGGCCGACGGATCCGGCCTCCAGGCCGTCGAGTTGATGGACGCCGACATGCAGGGTCTCCACGCTGCCGAGCAGGCCGCCTGCGGCAACACGCGCCCGCGTGCGCTCCACCATCGCCGCTGACCAGTCGGTCGCGACGACGCGGTGGCCATGCCGCGCGAATTCGAGCGCATCGATGCCGGTGCCGCAGCCGAGGTCCAGCAGCCGCGAGCCGGCCGGAAATTCGCGCAGCGCCGTCTCCCACACCGTGCGCCGCATGCGCTGGATCAGGTCGTTGTTGCCGCGCGGCCCGTCGTAGTCGGCGGCCACGCTGTCGAAGGCGCAGCGGGTGTCGAGCAACTGCGCTTCGACCGAAGGCGCCGTGCACGCGCGCAGGGAGGCGCGCACGGACCGTTCGGGCGGGAGCTCCCTCGCGGACACGGGTTGTTCGCTCGATTTCATTCAGCCCGGCGCCTGTTTCGGTCCGATATGCGCTGCGCAAGCCGCCGCGTGGAGGTGAGTGTCGGTGCGGACCGCATTGGTTGAACGTCCGGCCGAGTCCGGTTACGCAGCGGACGCCATCGACGGAGACGGTTGCGCGAATGCGGCCGCGCGTCGCCGCGAAGCGTTGCGGGCGATGGCCGCGAACGCGCCCAGGCACATGCCCGCCAGGATTCCGAGCAGCCACGCCAGCATCGGATTGGGAAAGACCGGGTCGCGGGGCACATAGACGGGCCATATCAGCGAGGTTTCGTACGTGTAAACGGGGCTGAGGCGGGCGAGCAGATCGTTTCGTTGCTGTTGCAAGCCATGCAGTTCGCGGTCTTCCTCGGACAGCGCCACGCTTGCAAGCAGGGCGGCGGACGTGTCGTCGCCCTTCCGGTTCGCCGAGGTGATGGCCTGGACCAGGCGGTCACGTTCGGCGACGGTTTCCTTCAGCTGGCTTTCGACCTCGTCGAGGTTGGCGCGAGCCTGCGCCAGCGGCAATGCACCGAGCTGCCGCTCGACGGCCTGCAGGTACGCGACCGTGGCTTCGGCGAGGCGGCGGGCCGCCTGCGGCGAATCCGCGCGCAGCGTCAGCTTGATCAGCGGGCCCGCATACGGCATGGGCTCGAGCTTCAGACTCTTGCGATACAGCCTCGCGGCGGGCGCGTCCTTCGAAATGCCCACGCTCGCCAGCACCCCGTTCTGGAACGGCACGAGCCCCAGGCGTTCCAGCACGCGGGGCAGCGGCTCGACCTGCGGAAACTGTCCGGCCGGCACCATTCCGACCTGCCCGATCCGGAACCAGGCACTCGCTTCCCACTGGCGCCTCGCGAAGTGGGTGAACGCGAAGGCACACAGCAGGGCCAGGATCAGCATGGCCGCGAACCATTTCCACTCGTGCAGGAAAATGCGCCAGATGTCGATCAGATAGATTTCGTCTCGTTGCATGGTGATCAGACCTGTGATCGGGGTTGAACGGAGGACTGCTGCCCGGACGGCCCGAACATCCGCGCCGGGATCGTTCGATCCGGCAGCCACGCCGCCAGCAGTTGCAGCGCCAGACAGGCGCCGATGAAGCCGAAGTTCGTCCAGGTGAACGCCTGTGGCGCGAACGGCGACATCACGCAGACGTACGCGATGCGCAGGAAGATCAGCAGGGAGAACAGCGAAACCCCCGCGCGCAGACGCCGCACGCTCCACGACGCCATCGCGTAGAGCGCGATCATCGCCAGTACCGCACCGACGGGACCCAGCGCCAGCAGGAAGGGCAGGAATTCCGTGCCCACGTTGATCGTCGGAAAATCCAGCGGAAGGCCCGTCCCCGCCGTCGCGATGGAGCTGCCTTGGGGAATCAGTTGTTGGAGAAGGATGCCGGCATCATGGTAGTGCCTGGCCAGCATGGCGCCGAAGTTGTACGGGCCGGCCGCCGCATAGAGCAGCAGCCACTTGATCCCCACCGGCGAAGCGCGATACACGGCACTGAACGGCAGCGTGATCCCTTCGAGCAGACCCGAGCGGAAAATACCCAACGCCGAGAAAACGCCGCAGCCCGTCAGCGCCAGCACGAGCATGGTTTTCCACGGCACCGGTTGCTCCGGGTCCCTCCGCAGCGCGATGACCAGCGCGACGGCAAACAGCGAGGCGAACAGCCGGTTGCGGTCGATCACCAGCACCGGAAACAGCAGACCGATTGCCACGAGTGCGGCGCACAGCCACTTCCTGCGGGTGCACAGCATGCCGATCGGCGGAAGCACCCAGCACATGTCGGAAATGTGCCGGACGTGTTCGCGTCCGCCGGTCATGACGGCGTAGGCGGTCGGCTTGTCGAACAGCGGAACGGGAAACAGGGTCAGGTCGAGCAGGCAGAAAAGGACGACCAGCGCGGCGAGCGCCAGCGCGACGAAGGCTTCGCGGGTACCGGCGTAATCCCGCTCCCTGAACCGCGCCGCTTCCGACAGGCGCTGCCCCGAAAGCGCGTCGAACAGCAGGATCGCCAGCGCCGCCACCACCAGCAGAAAGACCCCGTCCAGGTAACCTGACGGCAGGTCGAAGGTCAGCAGCGTGATCCCGGAGGCGAGCAGCGTCGGCAGCACGAACCACAGCGAGGTAAGGCGCAGCAGCCGGCTCATGTGCGCACCATCCTGTCGGCGACAAGGCGCCTGGCTTTCGAAGCCAGCTGCAGCAGCAGGTAAGTCGCCATGTGCAGCGCGAGGCTGCCCGCCTTCTTTTGCAGGAAGGCGATCTTGGCGTCGATGTAATGCGCCTGCGCGACCAGCAACGTCCGGTAGGCGCCGTCGAACAGCTCGGCCCGCCGCAACGCGACATTGCGGGATTCGCGGAGATGCCAGACGCGCTTCGTCACGTCGCGCGTCTGGCTGACGTTGGCGCCGTGCAGGCGGTACGCGCACACCTTCATGTCCACGAAGCCGATCGCGTCGTGCGCGGCGAGGCGCAGGAAGAAATCCCAATCGTCGATGCACAGGGCCTCGTTCCAGCCCGCAACCGTCTCGAGCGACCTTTTTCGCACCATCGCGACCGGGCCGCCCACGGCCCACTGGCTGATCACCGCGCGGCGGATGCCGTCGTCGGAGCGGTAGAGACGCTTGTCGGCGCCGTGCAGATCGCGCATGCCGCTGTCGTGCAGCTTCCGGCCGTGCCTGTCCACGACCACCGAATCGCCGATCACCGTCCACTTCTTCGGATGCGTCAGCAGGTAACGGACCTGCACGTCCAGTCCGCCCGGCAACAGGTAATCATCGCTGGCGCCCAGCTTCAGGAACTCGCCATGGGCACGCGCGGCCAGTTCGTTCAGGGTCGCGGCGATGCCCCGGTTGTTGCGGCGCACGTACTCGATGGGAATTTCGCTGCCGTGTTGCTCCGCCCATTCGGCGATCCTGTCCCAGGTCCGGTCGCTGGAACCGTCGTCGATGATGACGATTTCCTTGGCGGGATAAGGATCCTCGAGCACGCTGTCGAGGCAGCGCTGCACGAAGCGTTCGTGGTTGAACGCGGGAACCAGCACGGAGACCAGGGGCATCGCCGCCGGGTTTGCCGATGTTTCGCCGGACATGATCACCGTTCCGCCAGATAACGCCGCGCGACCAGCACGTTGAACGCGAGGTAGAGGATGTAGTTCAGGACGAACGCGTACATCGCGCCGATCAGGCCGAACTGCGCGGTGAACACGAAGACCAGCGCGAGGTAGCTGGCCGCGAACACGAACTCGGAAACGACGAACAGGCGCGTCATGGCCTTGGCCAGCATCAGATACGCGAGCAGAAACGAGGCGATCTTCACCACGTCGCCCAGCAACTGCGGGCCGTACAGGGCAGCGGCGGAGGTGAAGTCCGCGCTGAACAGCAGCTGCGTGACCCAGCCACGCAGCAGGTAGATCATGCCGGCCGCCGCGATCGCCACGGGCATGAGATGCCGGTAGGCCTTGCGGAGCTCGTTGACCAGTTCGCCGCGTTCGTGGATCGAGGCGAGCTTCGGCAGGTAGTAGATATTGATGGCGGTGGTGAGGAACAGCAGATAGGCGTCCGACACCTTGCTCACCGCCTGCCAGTTGCCGGCCTGCTCCCAGCCGAACCGCAACGCGAGGTGGTCGCGCACAGCGATGTTGACCAGCGGCCCCAGCAGGGCCGAGGTGAGCGTCATCGTCGAGAACATCGCCAGACGCAGCGTCATCTCGCGGTCGAAGCGGACCCTGAACATGCCGCGCCGGAAATAGGGACTTCGCCGCAACGCCGGCAACCCGACGGCGAGCCACAGCAACTGGCCCGTGACGAGCGCGAGCAGCGCGCCGAACAGGTGCAGCCACCGCGACAGCGCCACCACCAGCGCCATGCACAGCACCGAACCGAGCACCTGGATCACGGCGAGCCGGCGGACATCCATGAAGCCGTTGATCACGGCGAGGATGTAGTTGACCAACGCGATCCCGATCTGCGCGACCGCGAGCAGGCGGATCAGGCTTTCGTAGCGGATGTCGCCCAGCAGCCAGACGGAGAGCTGCCGGCTGAAGATCAGCACCACGCATCCCGTCACGACCGACGCGCACAGGGCATAGAACAGCGCCGCCGACAGCAGGCGCGGCAGGCGCAGCGGATCGTTGCGATATTCGGCGACGTACTTGACGATGCCGGCGCTGATGCCGCCGCCCGCCAGCACCGCCAGCAGCGACATCAGGCTCAGGAACTGCCCCAGCCTGGTCACGCCGGCCGGCCCGGCAAGCCACGCGACCAGTTTCAGCACCACGAGGCCCGCGACCAGCCGCGCGGCGGTGCCGATCGCGCTGCAGAAACCGGCGCTGGCGAAGTTCATGCGGAACACTCGAATGTCGCGCACGCGCGGATCACGCGCTCGACGGCATCGTCCGCCAGCGTCGGGGCGATCGGCAGGCTCAGCACTTCCTCGTGCAGGCGCTCCGTCAACGGCAGGCGCAGATTGCGCAACTCGGGATACGCGGGCTGCCGGTGCGGCGGAACGGGATAGTGGACGGCGCCGTGTATCCCCTGCAGCGCGAGGTGCCGCCGCAACGCGTCGCGACGAGGGCAGCGGATCGTGAAGATGTGCCAGACATGGCTTTCTTCCGCGCGCACCTGCGGCAGTCGGATCAGCGGATGGGTGATGCCATCGCGGTAGCGGCGCGCCACGCCGCGACGCAGCGCATTGTCCGCATCGAGGCGCCCGAGCTTGACGCGCAATATCGCGGCCTGGATCTCGTCCAGCCGTGAATTCACGCCTTGATGAAGATGATGGTATTTGACCTGGGAACCGTAGTTGCGCAGCGCCAGCACCGTGTCGGCCAGACGCGAATCGCCGGTGACCACCGCCCCGCCGTCGCCCAGCGCGCCGAGATTCTTGGTCGGATAAAAACTGAAACCCGCCGCATCGCCGAACGCGCCGGCCCTGCGCCCGTCGAGCATCGCTCCGTGCGCCTGCGCCGCGTCTTCGATCAGCAGCAAACCATGCCGTTTCGCCAGTTCGGACAACGCGTGCATGTCCGCCAGCTGGCCGTACAGATGCACGGCCATGATCGCGCGCGTGCGCGGGCCGACGGCCGCTTCCGCGCACGCCGGATCGATATTGAAAGTGAGCGGGTCCGGTTCCACCGGCACCGGAACCAGCCGGTTCGCCGAGATGGCCAGCAGGCTCGCGATGTAGGTATTGCCGGCCACGATGACTTCGTCACCCTCCGCCAGAACGCCCAGTTCCCGGTAAGCGCGAAAGATCAGCGTGAGTGCATCCAGGCCATTGCCCACGCCGAGCGCGTGGCGCGCGCCGCAATAGGCTGCAAATTCCCGTTCGAACGCCGCCAGTTCCTCGCCGAGCACGTACCATCCGGAGTCGATGACCCGCGCCGTCGCGGCCTTCAGCGCATCGGCGTAGCGGGCGTTGATCGCCCCCACATCGAGGAACGGCACGTCCATCACGGCAGCCACGGATGCATGTCGTGTACGCCGGCGCGCGCAGCGAGGCGTTCCTTCGATCCGGTCAAGCCATGGCCGGAGATCGCAGCCTCGCTTTCGGCCGGAATGGCTGAGCCGGAAGGAAAGTGCTTGTCCGGGCGGTCGAGCCGGCTGGCCGGGATCGCGGCAAAAACATCCGCTGCCGACGGCGACCGATGCGCGTCCGGATCGTCGTGCCCCGGCACGGGGCGGCCAGCCAGCCCGGTCTTCTTCATGAATCGCGTTCCACCCGGAACGCGAGGGTTTCGCGGTCGCCGCCGTGCCCGAAGTGTTCACGGGCAGTCCGCGCGAATTCGCCCGCTTCGACGAGGTCTAGCGCCCCGGACATGCCGCCATGCCCTCCACGCGCAAGCCGCCGTCGATCTCGCGCAGGAATTCGTCGTAATCGGTGATGTAGTCGGCCGGGTCGTAAAGGTGATCGGCGAGCACCATCAGCACGCAGTCCTCGCTGAAGTCGTACATCTCGTGCCACACCATCCGTTGCAGCAGCAGACCCTGCGCGGGATCGTCGAGCACGACATGCACCGGTCCGCTGCCGTCGTCCAGCAGGAAGGTGACGGAGCCGCGCAAGGTCACCGCAAGCTGACTGAGATGGCGATGCGCGTGCTGGCCCCGGTGCACGCCACCCTTCGTTCCGAACAGGTAGTAGACACGCCTGATCTTGAAAGGCACGTTGCGTTCCTGCTCCAGCGCGATGAGTGCGCCGCGGCTGTCGCCGTGCATCTGAAACTGGATTCGCTCGATCTGCATGCTTTCGGGCGACGCTTGGCACCCCCAAACGGACCATGCGTTTGAGTGCCGGCCGGCGGACGGAAGGTTGTCCTGACGGCGGTCACACGACCTCCACGCAATGCGAAGCCAGCGCCTCCGGTCGTCTGATGGGTGTGCGGGGATCGCGCGGCGGTCCGTCGAGAATCAGCGCGACGTGACGGTGTTCCGCGATCACCTGCAAGCCGCCGCCATCGGGGTTGCCAGCCGTGACTGAATCGCATCGACTGCGCCGCTGCCGTTCGACTGGACGGGCAGCACCATGAGGCGTTCCGGCACACCAGGTGCTCCGCGGCGGAGCGGATGCCGACGTTGCGAGCACCGCGATCGCCGGGCGCTGTCCGTCCGGGGACGCTTCGCCCCCGCCGCGGCAACGTTTTTCGCCCTGCTCACTTCCCCGAACCACGCCCGCCCGGCCGACTTGGGCGGGCAGCTCGCGCTGAGTTCCCAATTGGTGGAACGCGGCATCGCCATCACGCCGCCCAAGCCGGCCGTGCAGGGGGCCCTGTCCTTGACCTTGCCGTCGGGCTGGTCCTTCGGGTTGTCCGCAGCCGCGGAGGTGCGTTCGCCCGGGCACGTTTCGGAGGCCGTCGCCCGCTTGTCGCATTCCGGGATGTTGTCCGGCGACTGGCAGATGCAGACGAACCTGCTTTATTACCACTACTCGGGCATCACCCGCCTCAACGCCGTCGAGGCGGGCGTGGGTTGGGTGTACCGGGACATCCTGTCCGTCGGCCTGTCCGGCATCTATGCCCTCGGCACCGACGAACGCCGGTTGCGTCCCGCCCTGGACACCGGTTTCCGCTGGCCGTTGACGCACGGCCTTTCCTTTTCCGCCGGAGCGGGCTTCACCCGCTACGTGATCTCCCGCTACCGGGAACCCGGCGATGCCTATCACTCGGCTTTCTACCTCTACGGCAACGCGGGGCTGCAGTGGAGCCGGGGGCCCTGGCAGGCGGGGCTCAGCCGCATGTTCATCAGCCCGGGCGCCCGCCGGCAACTGGACTATCTGGCCGCGTCGCCCTGGCTCGCGACCCTTTCACGCGCTTTCTGACCCTGGGCAACCTTTCGGTCCCGGCCCGGTACCTACCTTTGGAGTGGCTGCCTTCATGAACGAAGCCGAGCTCGACACCGATATCTCCGATCGCATGCTGCTCCAGCGCATGGCGGAGGGAGACCGTGCGGCACTGACGGTGCTGTACCGCAACTACCACGCGAACCTGTGCCGCTTTCTGACCAGGTTGACGCGGCGTGCCGACATCATCGAGGAAATCATCAACGACTGCTTCTGGATCGCCTGGCAGAAAGCGGACAACTTCCACGGCGATTCGCGCGTGTCCACCTGGATCATGGGCATCGCCTATCGCTGCGGGCTCAAGGCGCTGAGGCAGCGCGGCAACGCGCTGGTGTACGACCATGAGCTGCTGGAGGAACGCACCCCCGCCGACGATCCGGACGAGGATCGCGAGCTGCGTGACTGGCTGGCGAGGGGACTCGATCACCTGTCCGCCGATCATCGGCTGGTGATCGAACTGGTTTACGGATTGGGCCACAGCCTGGACGAGGTCGCCGCGATCATGCAGAGCCCGGTCGGTACCGTGAAGGCGCGCCTGTTCCATGCACGGATCAAGCTGCGCAACGTGCTGCCCGGACTTGCCGACCGGACAAGCCGGCGAAACGAGGCATCCCTGCAGAAGGAGACCGTGCCATGACGTTCCCGACGGATGCCGGCAGCGAATGCGCCCGCGCCTGGGAAGCGATGCCCTGGGTGCTGCAGACCGGCAGTTCGCACGAGCAGGGCGAATGGCTGATGAACCATCTTGCCCGCTGCGCGGCGTGCAGCGCGGAATTCGCGCAGCAGAGCCGCCTGCGGGATGCGCTGTCGTTGCCGCCGGATGTCGCGATCGACCCGGAAGCCGGATTGAAGCGCCTGCTGGCCCGTGTGGATGCGGCGGATTCGGCCGCCAGTCCCGTTCGTCGGCGCACCCGCAACTGGTTGCCGGCGGCCATGGCGGCGATGCTGCTGCTGCAGATGCTCGGCATGGGCGTGCTCGGCGCCAGGCTGTGGACGGACGGAACCGCGCCGTACCGGACCCTCAGCCAGGCAGCGCCGCCCGCGGTTCCCGGCGCGATCCGCGTGGTGCCCGACGCCGGCATGAAGCTGGCCGACTGGGACCGCCTGCTGCACACCCTCGGCCTGCGGGTGATCGACGGTCCCAACGATCTGGGCGCCTACACGGTCGTGCCCGTCGGCCCCGCTTCCTCCCCCCCGGAGACGCTGCGGCGGCTCCGCGCCAATCACGCCATCCGCTTGGCAGAGCCCATCGACAACCCGCGATGAAATTCGGCGCCGTTCTCCTTGCCGCTGCAGCCATGTCGTGGAGCGCGTGCGCGCTTGCGCGGTCCCCGGCGTCCGGGCCCGCGCACGTCGATCATGCGCAAGCCGGCAATCCCGTCACCTCGATGGACAGCCGGCGTGACATCGTGCTGGCCGTCGCCAATCCGCTCGATCCGCCCGTGATGCACGCCGGTTCGAGCCTGCTCGGTTACACCCCTTCCGGCATTTACGGCGCCGGCCAGCGCGCCGCATCCACCCTGGCCGCGTTGCAGCGGAACTACCGCTGGCGGCAAGTCACCGGCTGGCCCATCAAGAGCCTGGACCTGTACTGCATCGTGCTCGAACCGCCCGCGGGCATGAGCAGGGAAGCGCTGCTGGCGGCGCTGGCCAGGGACGGCCGCGTGCGGCTCGCCGAACCGCTGCAGGATTTTTCCGTCTATTCGGAGCAGCCGGGGCACACACACGCGGCACGCCGGTACAACGACCCCTATGCCGATCTGCAACTCGGTTTCGTCGAAACCGACGCCGCCCGCGCGCAGGCATTCACCCAGGGCGCGGGCGTGGACATCGCGGTCGTGGATACCGGTGCGGACGTGGAGCATCCCGATCTACGCGGCCAGATCCACGACGTGCACAACCTGGTCGATGACTCGGCGTCGGCGTTCGATCGCGATCAGCACGGCACGGAAGTCGCGGGCATCATCGCCGCGATCGCCGACAACCACCGCGGCATCGTGGGCATCGCGCCCAGGGCCACGCTCAGCATCTTCAAGGCGTGCTGGTATCCGCCGGATTCCGAGGGCGGTGCGCGCTGCAACTCCTTCACCCTCGCCAAGGCGCTGGCGGCGGTCATGGATACCAACGCCCGCATCGTCAATCTGAGCCTGGGCGGTCCGCCGGACCCGCTGCTGTCCGGACTGCTGCGCCGCCTGCTGGACCAGAATCGCATCGTGATCGCCGCGATGCCCGACGACGGCAACCTCGGTGGGTTCCCCGACGACGTGCCGGGCGTCATCGTGGTGCGCTCCGGCCGTGATTCGGTGGACCCGCCGGGCGTGTTGAGCGCCCCGGGCCGGGACATCCTGACCACGCAACCCGATGGCGGCTACGACTTCACTTCGGGATCGTCCATGGCCGCCGCGCATGTCAGCGGCATCGCCGCGCTGCTGGTGTCGATGTCGCCGCGTCTGGACGCGCGCGCGATCCACGACCTGCTGATGCGCAGCAGCAAGGTCGTAGACGGAACGCTCGAGGTCAACGCCGCGGCGGCGGTCTCCGCGCTGCGCGGTTCGCAGCGATCGCGTCATGAATGACGCCGGCCCGGAGCACCCGCATGCCGCAGACCGGCCTCGTCCACCTTCCGCGAAGTGATACGCTGCCGGCCGTCGTGGGACCGAACCGGCCTGGTCATGCCCAGTGAGGGGCCGTCCGGACATGCGCGTCGTCCACTTGCCGTTCGCAGCCGCACTGCTCGTTCTGTCCGCGCTGACGGGAGCATTCGTGGTCGTGCAGCGCGCCGGCGCGCAGGTTGCCCATCCCACCGCTTCATCGGGCACGCTGACCGAACAGGATTTCCACCGCATCCTGCCGACCGGCGCTGCGCAGGCCGCGACGGGCACCGGTCCGCACGCCGGGGCGATGCCCGCGAGCGCGCTGACCACCGAAGATTTCAGGCGGATGCTGCCGCGCACCGACATGCGCACGGATACCGACGCGACCGGCCACGCGCCTGTGCACGCCTTCCTTGCGAACGGACCGGCCACGCCGTTCGACTCGGCACCGATCGCGAAGAATCCGCTAGCGCCCGACGCGGTCGCGGTCGGCGCGAAGACCTGCATCGCCTGCCATGCGCTGGAAAACGTGCACGCCTCGCATTCGCTGCACCTCGCGGCGTTCCGCGCCGGCGCCGCCGGAACGGGTCCCGATGCCGCCTGCGAAACCTGCCACGGCCGCGGTTCCGCGCACGCGAAGGACCCGACCGGGCCGGGCCTGATCATCGCCTTCACCCGCGACGCGAAAACGCCCATCGAGACACAGACCGGCGTGTGCCTGTCGTGCCACAAGGGCGGCGCACGCCAGGACTGGATCGGTTCGGTGCACCAGGAACGCGGACTGGCGTGCACCGACTGCCACAATCCGATGGCGCGGCTCTCGGCCGAGGGCGTGCTGGCGAACAACTCCATCAATCAGGTGTGCTCGACCTGCCATCAAGACATCCGCGACAAGTTCAACCGCCGCTCGCACATGCCGCTGCCGGAAGGCCAGATCTCCTGCGCGGATTGCCACAACCCGCACGGCACGCTGACCGCCGACCTGATCAAGACCGACACCGTCAACGAGACCTGCTACACCTGCCACGCCGAGAAACGCGGGCCGTTCCTGTTCGAACACGCGCCGGTGCGCGAAAACTGCCTGACCTGTCACGATCCGCACGGCTCCAACCAGCAGGCGCTGCTGGTGCTGCCCGTGCCGATGCTGTGCCAGCAATGCCACACCATGACGCTGCACCCGAACGACCTGCAGACGATCGCGGGGCTGGCAACCGGACAGGCGCCGGACGAGCGCCTGATCGGACGCGCCTGCCTGAGTTGCCACACCAACATTCACGGTTCCAACAATCCGTCGGGCTCGAGGTTCCACAAGTAGCGGAAGTCCCGTGACGGAACGGGAGGGGTTCATGTGCAAGGCGCTGATCGCACCACTGGCAGTTGCCATCGCCGCCTGTCTGGCGAGCGCAGCGGCGCTGGCCGATTCCAGCGACAGCGCGCGCGTGGGCGACATCCAGTACGGCAACGCCCTCGACCCCACCGGCTGGGCGCCTTTGCTGTGGCCGGATCCGCGCGGGTTCTCCTGGCTGCACGCGGGCATGATGCGCACGCCCAGCGGCGTGCTCTACCCCTATCCGCCGCAACGCGACGACCAAGGCTCGCCGCTGTACAAGGACAGCGACTGGGTCTATGGGGGTTTCCTGCAAGCGGGTTGGCTGCACCTGAGTGGCGACACCAGGGCCGAATTCTTCCGCCAGTACGCAGGCTGGAAAAGCGGCATCGCGCTCGGTCTGCTCGCGCTGTATGCGGACAATCCGAAGACGGGGCAGTACGTCGAGTTCCGCGGCAGCCGGTTGAGCGGCGACGATCAATACTACCGCCTGCGCGCGGGGCAGTACGGCAACTACAAGATCGAGGCGTTCTGGCGTGTCATCCCCCACGACGTCACCACCGACGCCTATCCGCTCTGGAACGGCGTCGGCAGCACCAACCTGACGCTGCCGGCGCCGCTGGTCCCGGGCGGCAGCACGCCCGCCCAGGTGGCCGCCGTCGAAAAGACGCGCCCGCGCCAGACGATCGGCCTGACGCGCAGGCGCGCAGGGCTCAGCTTCGAGGACAAGTTGTGGGGCAACTGGATCGGTTACGTCTCGGTGGTCAACGAGAAGCGCACCGGCACCCGGTTGTGGGGCGGCTCGATGTTCTTCAACTACGTGCTCCCCGACAACGGCGGGATCCTGGAAACGGTGCGCCCGATCGACTTCAGCACCACCGACATCGGGATGGGACTGCGCAATGTCGGCAACGTCTGGCAGTTCCAGTTGACCTACACGGGTTCGTTCTTCCGCAACCACAAGGACCGGCTGGATTTCCAGAGCCCGTTCCAGCTGAGCAACGTGGCGGGCGTGCCGCAGGTCGCGAATATCTATCAGGGCCAGTTCTCGCTGGAACCCGACAACGACTACCACAACCTGCGCCTGGAGCTTTCGCGCGACCTGAAATGGAACGGCCACCTGTCGGTCGCGGCAGCGTGGGGCACGATGCGCCAGAACGACGCGCTGCTGCCGCCGGTCACCTGCACCGGCACCGGCGGCGTGTTCATCTCGCCGTCGGCCAATTACACGTTCGACTGCGCGGACTGGAACACCACCGCCGCGCTGTCGCAGAAGACCGCCGACGCGCGCATCGACACCGGCCTCTTCGACGTGAAAGCCGTCTTCCATCCGACCCCCAAATTCGGCTGGCACGCCGGAATCCGCTGGTACCGCGAGGACAACAAGACCAACTATCTCGCCTTCAATCCCCTGACCGGGCAGTACGGCTACATTTCCGAAAACGGATCGCAGGGCAGCGTGGTGCCCGGCGAGGTCGGCATTTTCGATCCGCGCAATCCGCTGTACTGGTCGTACGTGACCCAGGTGCGGGCGATTCCGTTCGGCTACACCGACAGCATCCTCGACACCGGCATCGACTGGCGCGTCAGCGAAGCCGATACCCTGAACCTGAGCTGGAGCTTCGACCGCAACCAGCCCAAATACCGCGAGCGCAAGCTGGTGAACGAACAGCGCATCAAGCTGGCGTGGGTGGATCGCGCGCTGGGCAAGGGCACGCTGCGCTTCAGCTATGAATTCGCCCATCGCGACGGCGGCCCCTACAACTACGACCCCTACCAACCGTTCTACTCCACCGCCCTGCCGGGCTTCGTGACGCCGCCGCTGGGCAACGCCGCCTTCACCACCGACGCGATGCGCAAGTACGACCTGAGCAACCGCATCGAGCACAAGCTGCGCGCGATCGTGATCTATCCGATCGGCGACACCGCCACGATCTCGGGCGTCGTGTACGCGACGCGCGACAATTACGGCGCCGCGCTCGGCCGCCAGGCCACGCGCAACCGCGGCGTCAGTCTGGCCTGGGACTGGCAGCCTTCGCCCGCGACCAGCATGAGCGCCAATCTGGGCCGCGACGATTCCCGCCTGCAATTCTCCAACGTCAACGACTTCGAGAACCTGCTGGGGCAGGCCGGCCGCGACAATCCCGCCTTCGGCGGACCGCTGTATCCATTCGCCAACCAGTGGGCCGACGACGACCGTGAACGCGACTACAACGCCGGCCTCACCCTGCGCCACGACTTCGGCCGCGTGCGCGCCGACCTCGGCTACACCTATACCTATGCGCTGGGGAAACTGGGCTACGTGTTCGCGTCACCGGGCGCGCTCTCGACCACCCAGCAGCCGTTCGTCGCCACGGTCGGCAACGGCTTCCCCGACAACCACTATCACATCAACACGCTGCAACTCGGTTTCGACCTCGCCTTTACCCGCACGCTCGGGATGCGGGTGTTCGACATCTTCGAGACCGGCAACTTCGCCGACTGGCACTACCTCGGGCTCCAGAACAGCCTGGTGATCGACCACAAGGTGTACACCGATCTCGGTCCGCACCCGCACTACCGCGCCAACCTGCTGGGCATGATGCTCAACCTGAAACTGTGAGGAGGGCACCGTGATCTTCGCATCCCGCCGCTCCGGTGCACTGGCCGTTCCCCCGCTTGCATGCGCGGTGCTGGCGACCGGCATGGCGCTGGCGGCGAGCGCGCCGTTCGACGATCTGCGCAGGCAACCGCCGGTGCATGGCGACGCTGCCGCTGGTGCAGCCAAGGCCGTGGTGTGCGCGGCCTGTCACGGCAGCCGCGGCACCGCGGTTGCGCCCACCTTCCCCAACCTGGCCGGGCAGTCGGAAACCTATCTGTACGTGCAACTGCGCGCGTTCCAGGACGGCGCGCGCGACAACGCGGTGATGAAACCGCTGGCCGCGAACCTGACGGACCGCGACATGCACGATCTGGCCGCCCACTTCGCATCGCTGCCGCCGGGGGCCGCACGGCCCGTGGCGCAAAAGTCCCCGCGCGGCGACACGCTTTTCCACGACGGCGATCCCGCCGCGGGCGTACCGCCCTGCCAGGGCTGTCATGGTCCGGATGGCCGGGGCCCGCGGCCCGATCTCGCCAGCACCGCGCCGCAACCGGCTTGGTCGACCTTCCCCGCGCTGGCGGGCCAGAACGCCCCGTACGTGCTGGAACAGCTGAAGGCCTATCACGACGGCACCCGTGTCGGCACCAGCAACGACAGGGTCATGCAAGGCGTCGCGCACAATCTCAGCGAGGCGGACATGGCCGCGCTCGCCGGTTACGTGTCGTCGTTGTGACGCGTCGGGGTCCGGCGGAGACGATCGAAACCGCAGAACGGAACCTGCGCCGACCGTTTGGTGCCGGGGGCGGGGATCGAACCCGCATGGCCTTGCGGCCGAGGGATTTTAAGTCCCTTGCGTCTGCCAGTTCCGCCACCCCGGCGCGCCCTCAGGCAGCGGCAAGCGCCTTCGAGCATGCGCGACAAGGTGACGGGAATGCATGGAGGCCAGGGTCGGAATCGAACCGGCGTACGCGGATTTGCAGTCCGCTGCATGACCACTCTGCCACCTGGCCGTGCACACCATCCATTGTCGCGGCGAGTCGAGCTTAACGCGCCGGCATCGGATAAACAAAACCCCGGCAACGCCGAGGTTCATGAGGCGAAAGTCCGGGATCGACACAGCCGGTCTTTCGCATTTCGTGAAAGGCGCGGCCGGGAAATCCCTAGCCACGGATGGCTCCGGCCGCTTCGTGGTACGCGCTCGACGACGAGCGCAGGAATATGGAGCGGGAAACGAGACTCGAACTCGCGACCCCGACCTTGGCAAGGTCGTGCTCTACCAACTGAGCTATTCCCGCACGGCTTGCCAATGATACGGGCGGCATCCGGGCAGTTCAAGCGGAGCGCGAGGCATCGTCGCGCGGCGCCCGGTCGCCGCGCAGCACCGGCCACGCGGCACGGAGGTATGCCAGTCCCGACCAGATCGTCAGGATCGCGGCGATCACCAGCAATGTCTCGCCGGCGAACCACAGGCGCAGGAACGTGGCGTCCTTGTCGCGTTCCAGCAGCAGCACCAGGATCGCGACGATCTGGATCACCGTCTTGAACTTGCCGATCCACTGCACCTTGACCAGCGCGCGTTCGCCCACCGACGCCATCCATTCGCGCAGCGCCGACACCGCGATTTCGCGACCCACGATCACCGCGCTGGTCACGGCCAGCAGCGCGGTCGGGTGGCTCTGCACCAGCACGAACAGCGTGACGCCCATCATCAGCTTGTCGGCGACCGGGTCGAGGAACGCGCCGAACGCCGATTCCATGTGCCAGCGCCGCGCGATCCAGCCGTCCAGCCAGTCGGTCACCGATGCCAGCGCGAACACCACGGCCGCCGCCATGTTGGCGGCGCGCAGCGGGATCGCCGGTATCGCGGCGTGCGAATAGAACACCACCACCATCACCGGCAGCAGCATGATCCGGAACAAGGTCAGCGCGGTGGGGAGATTGATGCGCAAGCCACGATTCTCAGGAAGGATCCATGTCATCAGGAAGGCGGCAACCGTGGCAGTTTCGCACGGTGCCGGCGTTTGCGTCAGCCATGCAGGAAGGCGTGGATGCGTTCGGCAAGTTCGCGGTTGATTCCGCGCACCCGGCAAAGTTCCTCCACGCCGGCCGCGACGATGCCCGCATGGCCACCGAACGCCTTCAGCAGCGCCGCCCGGCGGTGCGCGCCGATGCCGGGGACGTCCTCCAGCACGCCGTGCTCGCGGGCCTTTTCGCGGCGGCGGCGATGTCCGGTGATCGCGAAGCGGTGCGCCTCGTCGCGGATCGCGTCGATCAGGTGCAGCGCCGGCGAATCCGGACCCGGATTGATCGGCGGTCCGCCGCCGCCCGGCACCAGGGTTTCCTCGCCTTCCCTGCGTGAAGGTCCCTTGGCGACACCCACCACCTCGATTCCGTCTAGCCCGAGTTCGCGGAGCACTTCCAGTGCCTGCGCGACCTGACCCTTGCCGCCGTCGATCAGCAGCAGGTCGGGCGCCTCGCCCTCGCCGCGCGTCAGCGGTTTCAGGCGGCGTTCCAGTGCCTGCCGCATCGCCGCGTAATCGTCGCCCGGCGTGACGTCGCGGATGTTGAAGCGCCGGTAGTTCTGTTGCTGCGGACCTTCGGGGCCGAACACCACGCACGAGGCCACGGTTTCCTCGCCCAGCGTGTGGCTGATGTCGAAGCATTCGATGCGCCCGGGCACTTCGTCCTGTTGCAGCAATTCGCGCAACGCCTCGAAACGCGCCTGCAGGGTCTGCCTGCCGGAAAGTCTTGCGGTGAGCGCCGCTTCCGCGTTGCGCGCGGCCAGCTCCACGAAACGCGCGCGCTCGCCGCGCACCCGCCACTTCAGCGCGACCGCATGACCGCCGTGCGCGCCCAGCATTTCTTCCAGCGCCACGGCGTCGGCGGGTTCACGCTCGACCACGATCTCGGCCGGCACGGGTTGTTCCAGGTAATACTGCGCGAGGAACTGTCCCAGCACCTGTCCGGGTTCCGCGTCCAGCGCCAGCTTCGGAAAGAAATCGCGCGAACCCAGGCTGATGCCGTTGCGGAAGAACAGCACCGACACGCACGCGATCCCGGCTTCGATCCGGCAGGCGAACACGTCCATGTCCGCGCTGGCGCCGCGCACGTAATGACGCGCCTGCAGGCCGCGCAAGGTCGCGACCTGGTCGCGCAGGCGCGCGGCGCGCTCGTAATCCTGGCGCGCGCTGGCCGCTTCCATCGCGGCGGCCAGTTCGCCCAACACCGCGTCGCTGCGGCCTTCCAGGAACATCGCGGCGTGACGGACGTCCTCGCCATACTCCGCGGCGTCGATGAAGCCCACGCACGGCGCGGTGCAGCGTCCGATCTGGTATTGCAGGCACGGGCGCGAACGGTTGCGGAAATAGCTGTTCTCGCACTGCCGCACCTTGAACAGCTTCTGCATCAGCGCCAGGCTCTCGCGCACCGCGTGCGCGCTGGGATACGGGCCGAAGTAGCGGCCCTTCTCGCGCTTGGCGCCGCGGTGGAACACGATGCGCGGGAATTCGTCGGCCGACAGGAAGATGTACGGATAGCTCTTGTCGTCGCGCAACATGATGTTGTAGCGCGGCTTCAGCGACTTGATCAGTTGCGCTTCCAGCAGCAGCGCCTCGCCCTCGGTGCGGGTCAGCGTCACCTCGATCCGCGTGATCTGCGCCAGCATCGAGGCAATCCGCGGGTCGAGCCGCGGTTTCAGGAAATAACTGCCGACCCGCTTCCTGAGATTCGCCGCCTTGCCAACGTACAGCAATGCATCACCCTCGCCGAACATGCGATAGACACCGGGCGAGGTGGTGAGGGTGCGGACGAAGGCCTTGCCGTCGAAGGCCGGTGCAGCGGATGGCATCCCGTCATTGTACCCGCGTGCCGGTCCGGCCTGCGGTGGCGCGCGATGCGCGTGGCAGGCTGCGGGGTGACGCCTACTCGTCCACCGGCACGCGCAGCGCGCGCCACGTTGCCGGATCCACCCGCAGGATCGCGTGATCGTCGCGGTCGGCGATCCACAGCATGCCTGCCGCGAACGAAAGGCCCTGCGGCGCATGCAG
Organism: Gammaproteobacteria bacterium; assembly: GCA_021325195.1. GTDB lineage: Bacteria > Pseudomonadota > Gammaproteobacteria > Xanthomonadales > Rhodanobacteraceae > 66-474. The sequence continues at coordinate 21,318 of JAJPHQ010000080.1, forward strand.
TTCGCGGTCGATGGTGAGCGTGCCGGTTTCACCGCTGAACGGATTGAGCGTGCGCAGCCGGTGATTGAGCGTATCGGCGACATAGATCTGCGTTTCGCCGGCCGCCAGTCCCGAGGGACAGGCGAAACGCGCGTTCATCCCCTGCCCGTCGCGGTCGCCGAATTCCCATGGCGATCCGCCGGCCAGCGTGGTCAAGGCCAGATCGGAGAGGCGCAGGCGCCGGATCGCGTTGCCGCCCGCGTCGGCGATCAGCAGTTGTCCCGGCAGCAGCGCCAGCGCCGACGGTTGCGCCAGGCGCGATTGGCCGCCGATGCCGTCGCGCACGCCGCTGCGTCCGCTGCCGGCGACCACCGCGACTTCGTGCCGGCCGAGGTCCGCACGCAGGATCTGGTGCTGCCCCGTCGCGGCCACGTACAGGGCCTCGCCGTCCACCGCGATCGCGCGCGGCGAGTCGATCGCGAAGCGCGTACCGGCAACGCCCGCTTCCGGATCGTGACGGCCGCGCCGTCCGGTGCCCAGCACCGTATCGACGTCGCCGCTGTCCAGCCGGATGCGGCGCACGCAATGGTTGCCGGTGTCGGCCACGTACAGCAGGTCGCCGCTCAGCGCCAACCCATGCGGGGTGTTCAAGCCGCTGCCGGCCAGCTGTCCGTCCCAGTTGCCGGCGGTGCCCGAACCGAACTGGCGCAGCACGCGCCCGTCGTGCGTGCATTCGAGCACGCGATGATGCCCGCTGTCGCTGACGTACAGCCGCGACGCGGTGGCCAGTGCGTGCGCGGGAAACGCCAGCGGCGTGCGCGGCTCGGGGCGCAGCTCGCGCAACGGCCGGGGCTCGACCGCGCTCTCGGCCGCTGCCGGTTCCTCGCGCAGCAACGCGATCGCCTCGTCCAGTTCCGCGCTCCTGCCCGCGCCGACCAGCCGCGCCGCGAGCCGCCCGGCCGCGTCGATCAGCAGCGTGCTGGGCCACGCGGTGATACCGAACTGCCGCCACGCCAGCCAGTGCGCGTCGTTGGCGACCGGCACGCGCAGCCGATGGCGGTGCGCGGCCTTCAGCACCGCCTCGTCGGACTGCTGCGAGGGATAACGGGGCGTATGCACGCCCAGCAGCGCCAACACGCCGGGATGCCGTCTTTCCAGCTGCCGCAATTCCGCCAGCAGATTGGCGCAGTCGATGCACTCGCCGTTCCAGAAGAACAGCAGCGTCACGCGGCCGCGCAGGTCGGCCAGGCGCGCCGGCGCCCGGACGTTGACCCAGTGCAGCGATGCGGGGAGTTCCGGCACGTCGGGCCGGGTGCCCGACCCGACCCTGTCCAGCGGCCGGTCACCGTCGATCATGGCGCCCCGCCCCGGACCGCCGGGTTTTCCGCCGCGGCCAGCAGGTTGCGGCCCAGGCCCGCGACACCCCGCCGGATCAGGTCCAGCACCGCGCGGAAATCATCCAGGCTGCCGATGTACGGATCGGGCACGTCGCCCGCCGCGCGCGCGCCGGGCTTGGCGAGTCCGGCCGCGACCAGGAAGCGTTCGATCGGGGGCGCCCCGTCCGGCGCACGCGCCGTCAGCGCTTCCAGGGTCTCGCGATCGACCGCGAGAATCTTCGAGTAACGGAAGAAATCGGCGTCGTGGAACTGGCGCGCCCGGTGCGGCGAGAGATCGTAGCCCGCCTCGCGCGCGACCTGCACCGCGCGGGGATCGGCGCCCTCGCCCACGTGCCAGCTTCCCAGCCCGCACGATGCCACCGGAGTCTGCAGCCCCAGCTTCTCGAACTCGGCGCGCGCCACGTATTCGGCGGTGGGTGAGCGGCAGATGTTGCCGAGACACACGAACAGGATGCCGCGCCGTTCGATGCTCACGCGCGCGGCTCCGCATCCTGCAACTGCCGCTCCGCGCGCGCCAGGTCTTCCACGGTATCGACGCCGGGCGGGAACGGTTCCGGCGTGATCCGCACCGCGATCGCGTGGCCATGCTCCAGCGCGCGCAATTGTTCCAGCGCTTCGGCGCGTTCCAGCGGCGTGGGCGGCAGCGCCGCGAAGGCCTTGAGGAATCCGGCGCGATAGGCGTAGATGCCGATGTGGCGGAGGAACGGCGTGTCGTCCGGCAATGCGTCGCGGTCGCGCGCGAATGCGTCACGCGGCCACGGCAGCGGCGCCCGCGAGAAATACAGCGCGCGTCCGCGCGCATCGCACACCACTTTCACGCAGTTCGGATCGAACAGTTGCGGCGCGGACTGGATCGGCGCGGCCAGCGTCGCCATCGGTGCGTCGTGTTCCGCAAGCGCCTGCGCCACCGCGCGGATGCCGGCCGGCGGCGCGAACGGTTCGTCGCCCTGCAGATTCACCACCACCGCATCGTCCGGCCAGTGCAGTCTCTCCGCGCATTCAGCAAGGCGATCGCTGCCCGAGACGTGGTCGGCGCGGGTCAGGCACGCCTCGACGCCGCTGCCGCGCAAGGCCTCGACCACGCGCATGTCATCGGTCGCCACCACCGTCCGCGCGGCGCCGGCATCCAGCGCGTGCTGCGCCACGTGCGCGATCAGGGGCCTGCCGCCCAGCAGCCGCAACGGCTTGCCGGGCAGGCGCGTGGAACCGTAGCGAGCGGGAATCGCGACGATGAAACGCGGCGTATCGCTCACGATGCGTCTGGCTTGCACGCCGGACGCGGCCGGCGCACCAGCTCGCCGCCGCAGTTCGGGCAGATGTGGTCCATCCCGTCCGCGCAGTCCGCGCAGAAGGTGCACTCGTAGATGCAGATGTACGCCTCGCCGTCCTTCGCGAGAGGGGCGTGGCAGCGTTCGCATTCGGTACGCATTTCGAGTGTCATCGGCGATCTCCTTCCGATCCCGTGCATGCACCGTTTACTTCTTCGCCACGGCATCCTCGCTGCCGCCCACGCAGCCCCGCACGATGCGCAAGGCTTTCATTCGGTGGTTCCCGCGAAGGTATCCGGCAGCAGTTCGGCGCCGTCCACGACGACGTCGCCGTCGCGCACCGTGCCGGTGGTCAGGATGACCTTGAAGTACGAGGCGCTGGCCTGCGCCGCTTCCAGCAGGTTGCAGCGGGTCACGTCCGGCCGCGAGCTCCAGTCCGCGGGGTCGGCGGGCAGCGCCACCTCGATGCCCGCGGTCCGGCGGTCGAACAGGTGCGGCACCAGCAGCGAGAACAGCCTGTCACCGGCCTCGTCGCGACGTTCCTCCAGTTCCACCGCCCGCTGCGGCGCCAGCGGTTCGCCTTCGCCGCTGACCGCCCGCAGGCCGGCCGCGCGCGCGCGTCGCGACAGCAGTTCCACGCCGGCAAAGACATGGTCGCCGTCCCGGCGCAGCCAGCGGATCAGCCCGACCATCCACTCGCGGTCCTCGTCCTCCTCCGCGGCGGGCGCGAGACCGATCACCTCGCCGACCCGGATGCGCGGACCGTCGGCCGCGTGCAGGCGCAGACGGTAGCCGCCCGCGCTCTGGTCCAGCACCTCGGCCGCGAACGTCTGTGCCTGTCCCGCGTCGGCACCGGCGATCCAGGACGGCGCGTGCTCGCGCGAACTCAGCATGATCGCGTTGCCGTGGATTGCGCTCATGAACGCGGCGAAATCGGTGTTGCCGGCCAGCACGTAATGCAGGGCGTGCATGCCGATCGCCGCATCCAGCGCGTGCCCTGCATCGAGGCGTCGATGGCCGCGCTCGGAAGATGCCTTCCAGCCCGCGCGCAGACGTTCGACGAAGGCAGCGCTGGATTCAACCGGCGGGGCGTTGCGCCGGCGGAAGCTGACGTGCTCGATGCCCGGCGGACGCATGGCGGCGTGCTCGTCCAGGAACCGCTCCAGCGGCGCGAGATCGAGGCACAGCACGCCCGCGCCCGGATCACGGCGGTCGTCCCCGAGGCTGCCGGGTCCGCCGTCGCTGTCGGTGTCCACGCCGATGCCGCCGGAACCCGCGCGCACCAGCACGCAGTGCGTGCCGAAGCAGCGCGTCAGTTGCCGCGCCTCGCGCAGTTCCCGCATCGAAAAGCGGTAGGGATTGGACAGCGCGAGCAGCAGGATGTGCGCATAGGCGGCGCGCGCATCGAGAGGAACGCCGTCGGGCAACGGGTCATCCACCTCGGTATCCGCCACGCCGGAGTTCACCGCAAAGGCATGCAGCGCGTGCACCAGACGCCAGGCGCCTTGCGGCGGTGACTGGTACTGGCGGTAGGCCCACAGCAGCACGTGATCGAGGTGCACCAGCGCGTGCACCGTTGCGGTGGCGGCCAGCCTCGACTTGAAGCGGGGAATCCTGCCGTCGGGCGCGCACAGTTCGTGCAGGGCCAGCGCATGGGCGCGCGCGAGTTTCCAGTGGAGTCCCTGCGCGGCCATCACGCCCTGCAGCTTGGCAGGCGGCAGCGGGTGCGATTCAGCGGCGATCTGGCGCTCGATGCCGTCGCACCAGCCCGCGACCGGGGTGCGCAGCAGCCCCAGCGCGACGATGCGCTCCGCACCCGGCCATGCCGTCGCCAGCATGCCGTCCAGGATCCGCTCCAGCCCCTGCGCCGCCTGCGCGGGATTGGCCAGCGGCAGCGCCTCGACCGCCGCGCGCACGCCGCGCGCGTCGGCCCTGCGCTCGCGGCCGGGCGGAAACCGCGGCGGCAGGTTTTCGACCAGACGTGCGTAGCTGTCGTCCATCGCGCGACGGAAACCCTTTCGAATGACGGGCACTTGCCCGTCGCATCGGAGCCGCATTCTAGCTTGAACCCCGGCCACGCGACGCCGAAACTGTCACAACACCGGCAAAGTGTCGGGAAACATCCCTGCTTGCCCAGGAGCGATGATGCCATTGACCGACCGGCAGCACGTGCAGGACTTCCGCTCGATCGCCGAACAGGCCCTGTCGCGCGCGGCCGGGGCACCGCTGTCGCTGGGCAACCGGGTCGATCTGCTGATCGATGCGCCCGCCAACTTCGCGGCCTGGCTCGAAGCGATCGCAGGTGCGCAACGCAGCATCCTGTTCGGCAACTACATTTTCCGCGACGACGACACCGGCCGCGAGTTCGTGTCGGCGCTGGCGGAACGCGCGCGTGCAGGCGTGGCGGTGCACGTGCTGCACGACTGGCTGGGTTGCCTGGGCCAGTCGCGGTCGCACTTCTGGCAGCCGCTGCGCGAGGCCGGGGGCGAGGTGCGCACCTACAACCCGTTCGATCCGCTCAGCCCGTTCGGCTGGATCAACCGCGATCACCGGAAACTGCTGAGCGTGGACGGCCGCATCGGTTTCGTGTCCGGCGTGTGCGTGAGCAGCGCATGGCTGGGCGATCCGGCGCGCGGCCGCGCGCCATGGCGCGACACCGGCGTCGCGTTGCGCGGGCCTGCCGTCGCCGACATCGAGCGTGCCTTCGCCGACACCTGGGCCATGCTGGGCGAACCGCTGCCGGAATCCCTGCTTGCCGATCCCGATTCGATTGCACCGGCAGGCGAGGTGGCGTTGCGCGTGATCGCCACGCAGCCGTCCAGCGCCGGCACCTACCGCCTCGACCAGTTGATCGCGACGCTGGCGCGCAAGCGCCTGTGGCTGACCGATGCGTATTTCATCGGTGTCGCACCGTACCTGAGCGCGCTCATCAACGCCGTGCACGATGGCGTGGACGTGCGCCTGCTGGTGCCGGGCGCATCGGACGTGCCGGCGGTGGCCGCGATCTCGCGCACCGGCTACCGCGCACTGCTGGACGAGGGCATCCGGATCTTCGAATGGAACGGTCCGATGCTGCACGCCAAGACCGCGGTCGCCGACGACCGCTGGGCGCGGGTCGGTTCCACCAATCTCAATATCGCGAGCTGGATCGGCAATTGCGAGATCGACGTGGCGATCGAGGACCAGGCCTTCGCGCAGCGGATGGCCGAGCAATACGAGCGCGACCTTAAGAACGCGACCGAGATCGTGCTGTCGCACCACCGGGTGCGCGCGCTGGGCCAGGCTCCGCGTCGGCCGCGGCGCGGCCGCGGCAGCGCCGGGCGCAGCGCGGTGGGGGCGATGCGGCTGGCGACCACGGTCGGCGCCGCACTGGGCAACCGGCGGGTGCTGAGCGACACCGAATCGCGTCCGCTGCTGGCGAGCGCCCTGCTGCTGCTCGTTCTCGCGGCGATCGCCGCGCTGTGGCCGCGCGTGCTGGCGTGGCCGCTGGGCGCGCTGGCCCTGTGGATCGCGGTCAGCCTGCTGGTGCGCTGGTTGCGTTTGCGTCGCCCACGGACGGCGCGTGCCGCGGCGTGCGACACTCGCGTCTCCCGCGAACCGTCGCAGCAGCCCTCCGACGATGGTCATTGAAAGCACCCCGGCGGAAAACCGCCGGATCCTGACACCCTCGGCGCTGAACCGGCTGGTGCGCGAGCTGATCGAGGGCGCGCTGCCGATGGTGTGGATCCAGGGCGAACTTTCCAACGTCGCGCGGCCCGCGTCGGGGCACCTGTATTTTTCCCTGAAGGATGCGGCGGCGCAGGTGCGCTGCGCGATGTTCAGGCCGCGCAGCACCTGGCTGAAGTTCCGGGCCGCCGACGGCATGCACGTGCTGGCACGCGCGCGGGTGAGCCTTTACGAGGCGCGCGGCGAGTTCCAGTTGATCGTCGAGCACCTCGAGGAAGCCGGCGAAGGTGCGCTGCGCCGCGCGTTCGAGATCCTCAAGGCCAAGCTGCAGGCGGAAGGCCTGTTCGACGCTGCCCGCAAGCGTGCGCTGCCGCGTTTCCCGCGCCGGATCGGCGTGATCACCTCGCCCACGGGCGCCGCGATCCGCGACGTCCTGACGGTGGCGGCGCGGCGTTTCCCGCTGGCCGGGATCGAGGTGCTGCCGGTGCAGGTGCAGGGCGCGGAAGCCCCCGCCCAGATCGTCGCGATGCTGGAAGCGGCGGCGCGCGCGCACCGTCACGACGTGCTGCTGCTCACCCGCGGCGGCGGTTCGCTGGAAGACCTCGCGGCCTTCAACGACGAAGCCGTGGCGCGCGCGATCGCGGCCAGTCCGATCCCGGTGGTATCGGCGGTCGGCCACGAGATCGATTTCTCGCTCTGCGATTTCGTGGCGGACCTGCGCGCACCCACGCCTTCGGCCGCCGCGGAACTGATCCTGCCCGACGGCGCGGCCCTGGCACGCACGCTCTCGCAGTCGATGGCTCGCCTGCAGCATGCGTGGCGGCGGCGTTCGCAGGGCGCGATGCAGCGGCTGGATCACCTCTCGACCCGCCTGCAGGCGCAGCGGCCCCAGCAACGGCTCGCCGCGGGCCGCGAACGGATGCAGGCGTTGCGCGACCGCCTGCTGCGCGCGCAATCGTTGACGGGCGAGCGCGCCGCCGTCCGTCTCGCCCACGCGCGCACGCGCCTGCTGGCACAACATCCGCGCGAACGACTGATACCGTTGCGGCAGCACGCCGCCGACCTGCGCCAGCGCCTGACGCTGGCGTGGTCGCGCCACGCGGAGCGCCAGGCCCGGCGTCTGAAGGAACTGGCGCGCGCGTTGCACGCGGTCAGCCCGCTGGAAGTGCTGCAACGCGGTTACGCGATCCTGTTCGACCACGACGGCAAGGTGCTGCGTTCCGTGCGGGGCGTGCGGCCGGGCGATCCGCTGCGTGCAAGGCTGGCCGACGGCGAATTGCCGCTGCACGTGGACGATCCGAACACGCACGCTTGACATCGCGCGTTCTATGCTGGCGTTTTCCTCTTCCCGCCCGCAGGCAATCGCCATGCCGAACGCACCGAAACTGGAATCCCGCTACCCGTACTACCTCGCCGGCAAGCCGGTGCAGGCCAACGCCGACCTGCCGGTGCTGGACAAGTATTCGGGCAGGGTCGCGACACGCGTGGCGCTGGCCGACCGCAAGACCATCGACGAGGCGATCGCCGCGGCCGTGAAGGCCACCGCGCCGATGGCCGCGCTGAAGCCATACCAGCGCCGCGCGGTGCTGGAGCATTGCGTCGCCCGGATGCGCGCGCGCAGGGACGAACTCGCCTATGCGCTGTGCGTGGAAGCCGGCAAGCCGATCCGGGACTCACAGGGCGAGGCCGAGCGCCTGATCGACACCTTCCGGATCGCCGCCGACGAATCGACCCGGATCGACGGCGAGATCGTGAACCTGGAAATTTCGGAACGCACCAGTGGCTACCGCGGCTTCGTCAAGCGCGTGCCGCTGGGGCCGTGTTCGTTCATCACGCCGTTCAATTTTCCCCTCAATCTGGTGGCACACAAAGTCGCACCGGCGATCGCGGCGGGCTGTCCGTTCGTGCTGAAGCCTTCCGAACGCACGCCGGTCGGCGCGTTGATCATCGGCGAGGTACTGGCCGAGACGGACCTGCCGGAAGGCGCGTTCTCGATCCTGCCCTGCCGGATCGAGGACGCCGATCCGTTCGTGGAAGACGAGCGCCTGAAACTGCTGTCGTTCACCGGCGGCCAGATCGGCTGGGATCTCAAGAAACGCGCGGGCAAAAAGAAGGTGGTGCTGGAACTGGGCGGCAATGCGGCCTGCATCATCGATACCGACCAGAAGACGCGGCTGGATTTCGTGATCGCGCGCCTGATTTCCGGCAGTTTCTACCAGTCGGGGCAAAGCTGCATCGGCGTGCAGCGGATTCTCGTCCATGCCTCGCTGTACGAGGAGGTGAAAAAACGCTTCGTCGCGGCGACGAGGAAACTGAAGGCCGGCGATCCCAAGGATCCCGAAACGTTTCTGGGTCCGATGATCGACGAAGCCGCGGCGAAACGTCTGGAAGGCTGGATAGCCGAAGCGAAAAAGGCCGGCGCGAAAATCCTGTGCGGCGGCAGGCGCAAGGGCAGCATGCTGGACGCGACCGTGCTGGAGAACGTGCCGCACAGCGCGAAGGTGAGTTGCATGGAGGCCTTCGGTCCGGTCACGCTGCTGGAGCCGTTCGAGGATTTCGAGGACGCATTGAAGACGGTCAACGAATCCGGTTACGGCCTGCAGGCCGGTGTGTTCACCGGCGAGCTCGCGCACGCATTGCGCGCGTGGGACGTGCTGGAGGAAGGCGGCGTGATCGTGGGCGACATCCCAAGCTTCAGGGTGGACAACATGCCCTACGGCGGCGTGAAGCTGTCCGGCTTCGGCCGCGAAGGCATCCGCTACGCGATCGAGGACATGACCGAGCGGCGCCTGCTGGTGATCCGCGATTCGGGTTGACCGCACCGCATGCGCCTGTGGAGCCTGCACCCGCGCTATCTCGACGCCAGGGGTCTGGTCGCGTTGTGGCGCGAGGCGTTGCTGGCGCGCGCCGTGCTGCGCGGCGAAACGCACGGCTACCGCAGTCATCCGCAACTGCAGCGCTTCCGTGAGCACGCCGCGCCGCGCCGTGCCATCGACGCCTATCTCGCCTCGGTGCACGCCGAAGCCCTTGCACGCGGTTACCGCTTCGACGCGGGCAAGTTTTCACGCACGCGGGACGTCGCGCCGATCAGGGTGACGCGCGGACAACTGGTCCATGAGCTGCGTCATCTGCGCGCGAAATTGCGCAGGCGGGATCCGGCCGGCCTGAGGCGGCTGCCGAAGGCCGGCGACCGGATCGATCCGCATCCGCTGTTCCGGACCAGCGCGGGTCCGGTCGCCGCATGGGAACGGAGGGATCCGCGGGCACGGCGCAGGCCACCGCGGTCCCGCGCCCGTTGATCGCGCCGTGCAACGCGGTCTGCACACGCCGGGCACGATCACGCGGACGCAACCCGGGGCGCCCGCCCCGGGGCCGATCCCGTTTCCCCGAAAAGCCCCGCGGCTCGCCGTGCGGCGAGCGGGCGGCCGTCAAGCTGCCGGCGCGGCAGGCGCCAGGGCCTCGACATCCGCCGCCTGCATGCCCTTGGGCCCCTGCACGATCTGGAAACTGACCTTCTGCCCCTGCTGCAGGCTGCGAAAGCCCTGCGCATGGATCGCCGAGTAATGCACGAACACATCCGCCCCGCCGTCCTCGGGCGTGATGAAACCGAACCCCTTGGCATCGTTGAACCACTTGACCGTACCGACAGGCATTGCCATTTCCTCCCGCGAATTGACGTCGTAGCACACGGCCCCTGTCGAGACCCCACCGTGCGGACCGAGTATCCGGCGCGGCGCGTGCAGGATGCAAGGGGAAGCGCTTCGATACGTGCGCCAGTCCACGGCGGTCATGCCGCCAGCAGGGCGCGCACGATCGCCGGCACCTGTTCCGTTGCGGCGGCCAGATGCGCGTGGATCTCCTCCAGGCTGATCGGCGCCTCCGGTTGCGGGCCGCAGCCGGCCGCCCAGTTGGCGATCACCGCGATGCAGGCGTATTCGATATCCAGCTCGCGTGCCAGCGCGGCTTCCGGCATCCCGGTCATGCCGACCATGTCGCAACCGTCGCGGCGCATCCGCGCGATCTCGGCGCGGGTTTCCAGGCGCGGGCCCTGGGTCGCGCCGTAGCAGCCGCCGTCGATCACCGCCACGCCGGCGCGCTTCGCGGCGGCGAGCAGGGCGCGCCGCAGCGAGGCGCTGTACGGGTCGCCGAACTCCACGTGCAGCACCGGCTCGCCCTCGGCATCGCAAAAGCTGGACGCGCGTCCGCAGGTGTAGTCGATCAACTGGTCGGGAACCGCCAGCGCGCGCGGCGCCATGTCGCCACGGATGCCGCCGACCGCGTTGATGCCCAGCACGCGCCGCGCACCCAGTTCGTGCAGCGCCGCGAGGTTGGCGCGATAGTTGATCCGGTGCGGCGCGATGGTGTGGTGCTCGCCGTGACGCGCCAGGAACGCGACACGCTTTCCGGCCACCATGCCGGTGGCGACCGGCGAGGAAGGCGTACCCCATCGGGTGGCGAGTTCACGGCGTTCGATGCCTTCCAGCCCCGGAAACGCATACACGCCGGTGCCGCCGATCAGGGCGAGGTCGAGGGGGGTGTGGTCGATCATGGCGCGCGTTCGTCGGATGGGATTGGGGAGACGGGCACATCGATGGCGCATTCGGCGGGATTCGGGTTCGCGGGCGCTGCCACGGTGAGCCCCGCTAGCCGTCGCCGCTCCCCGCCTCGTTCAGTGCGTAGATCCCCGGCAGGTTGCGGCCCTGGCCGTGATAGTCCATGCCGTAGCCGAACACGTAGCGGTCGGGCACTTCCACGCCCGCGAAATCCGCCGCAAGTCCCGGCACCCGGCGGTCGTGGCGTTTCTCGCACAGCACCGCAATCAGCACCCGGCGCGCGCCCCCGGCCCTGCAGTGGTCGCGCAGCGCGGCCAGTGTGCGGCCCTCGTCGAGGATGTCGTCCACCAGGATCACGCTGCGGCCGCGCATTTCCGTGCGCGGACGCCGCAGCCATTTCAGTTCCGAACCACGGGTGGTGTCGTGGTAGCGGGTCGCGTGCACGTAGTCGAATTGCAGGTCGCAACCGATCGAGAGCGCCAGCGGTCCCGCGAACATCAGGCCGCCGTGCAGCACGGTCAGGAACAGCGCGCGCTCGCCCTCCAGCGTGCGCGTGATCTGCGTGCCCATCCGCGCGATCGCGGCTTCGAGCACGGTGCGGTCGTGGATCAGTTCCGCGCGCTCCAGCGCCTCGGCAAGCGGATGCGACGGATCGTTCATGCGGCCGCTCCCGCTTCGGGCACGTCCAGTTCCGTCAGCTCGGCAACGAAGCGCGCATGTTGCGGATTGTCCTGCAGGTCGCCCCAGCTGGCCGCCGCCGCACCGCACAGCGTTGCGACCATGTCGGGATCACACGGCGGACGTCCGCGCACCGCGGCGATCGCGTCATCCACCATCGACGGCGCGCACACCAGTACCAGGTCGCAGCCGGCATCGAGGTGCGCGGTGACGCGGGCGCCGATCCCGCCCGCCGATTCCGCGGCAGCCATGCCCACGTCGTCGCTGAACACCACGCCGCCGAAACCGAATTCGCCGCGCAGCATGTCGATCCACGCCTTCGAGTAACCCGCAGCCAGCGGATCGACCGCGGGGTAGGTCACGTGCGCCATCATCACCGCTTCCGCGCCGGTCGCGATGCCCTCGGCGAACGGAACCAGGTCGGCCTCCAGGATCGCTTCGAGGGGACGTGCGTCGATGGCCTTCTCCACGTGCGTGTCCTCGGGAATCGAACCGTGCCCGGGGAAATGCTTGAGCGTCGCCACCATCCCGGCCAGGTGCATGCCGCGCACATAGGCCGCGCCCAGCTCCGCGACGGCCGCGGGGTCGGCGTCGAACGCCCGCTCGCCGATCACCCGGTTGCCGCGTGCGAGATCCACCACCGGCGCGAAGGAAAGGTCGATGTCGCAGGCGCGCAGCTCGCTGGCCATCACCCAGGCGTGGGTCTCGGCCATCCGTACCGCTTCCCCGGGATCGCGGCGGTACAGCGCGCCTAGCCTCGCCAGCGCCGGCAGGCGCGTGAACCCCGGGCGGAAGCGCTGCACCGGGCCGCCCTCGTGATCCACGCCCAGCAGAAAACCCTCGCCGCGCAATTCGCGGATCGAGGCGACCAGCGCGGCCAGCTGTTCCCGGCTCCGGTAGTTGCGCGTGAACAGGATCGCGCCGCTGACTTCCGGCGCGCGCAGGCGGTCGCGCTCGTGCGCGGCAAGCTCGGTGCCCTCGATCCCCACGATCAGCATGCAGGAATGGCCTGTTGACGGAGCGGTCGGGCGATCATAAAGCAACGGCGCGTCGCGGCGTCATCTCTCGAACAGGGCGATCGACTCGACGTGCGCGGTATGCGGAAACATGTCCATCACGCCGGCGGCCTGCAGCCGGAAGCCGTGCGCGCGCACCAGCGTGCCGGCATCGCGCGCCAGCGAACCGGGATGGCAGGACACGTACACCACGCGCCGCACGGATCTGCCGGGCAATTGCTTCAACAACTCGCCGGCGCCGCTGCGCGGGGGATCCAGCAGCAAAAGGTCCCAGTCCGCGCGCGCCCACGCACTGCCGCGCACGTCGCCGGCCAGGTCGCCCAGGTGGAATTCCGCGTTGCCGATGCCGTTGGCATCCGCGTTGGCACGTGCGCGCTCCACCAGTCCCGTCGCGCCTTCCACGCCGCACACCCACGCCGCGTGCCGCGCCAGCGGCAGGCTGAAATTGCCCAGCCCGCAGAACAGGTCCAGCACGCGGTCGGCCGGTTCCGGCGCCAGCAGACGCACCGCATGATCGATCATCTTCCCGTTGATGCGGGCGTTGACCTGCACGAAATCGAGCGGACCGAAGGCCAGCTTCAGGCCGTATCCGGGCAATGCATAGTCCAGCGTGACGCTTTCCGGCCACAACGGATGCACGCTTTCGTGGCCGCCCGGCTGCAGCAGGATCGCGAAACCGTGTTCGCGTCCGAACCTGACCAGTTTTTCGCGGTCGCCGTCAGGGAGCGGCGCCAGATGCCGGAACACCAGTACACGGCTTGCATCGCCTGCCGAGAACTCGATCTGCGGAATCGATGCCGCGCCCTCCATTGAATTCAGCAGGACACCCAGCAGGTCGAGTTTTTCGCCCAGCGCGGGATCGAGCACGTCGCAATGCGCAAGATCCGCGACGAAGCGCGGATCGCGTTCGCGGAACCCGACCAGCGTCCTGCCCTTTTTCGCCACATGCCTGACCGACAGGCGCGCGCGGCGGCGGTAGCCCCACGGCTCTGCGGTCAGCGGCGGCAACCAGCGCGCGGGTTCCACGTGCCCGATCCGCGCGAAGTTTTCCGCCACCACCTTCTGTTTGGCGGCGATCTGCGCCGCCGGATCGAGGTGCTGCAGCGCGCAACCACCGCACACGCCGAAATGCGGGCAGCGCGGTACCACACGATCCGGCGACGCGCGCAGAATCTCCCCGGCGCGCGCCTCGTCGAAATGCCTGTGCCGGCGCGTCAACCGCGCGCGCACCCGTTCGCCCGGCAACGCATCGGCCACGAACACCGTCTTGCCCGCGACATGCGCGACGCCACGGCCGTCGTGGGCAAGATCGTTGATGGTGGTTTCGAACGGTTGATCGTGCATGGCGGAAAAGCAACGCCCAGATTTGAGGTCCGGGCGCATGCATCAGCGATATTTCACACAACTGGATACGATATTCTGACCGGATCCGGTGTCAACGCACGTCCGCGTGCTGCACGGGATGATGAGATCCTGATTCGATCCCGTGTCATCGGCCATCCATGGCCTGCAGGGGGTGCAGTGCATCTTTCTCTTGACCCCGTGTCAACGCACGTCCGTGTGCTGCACGGGGTGAGTGCATCCTGCACTCATTTTCTCTCCCAGTTGCCCGACGCGTCCTGGTAGTACCAGCCCGGATGCGCCATGTTGATCCACTGCCGGGCGAATGCCTCGCGCATCCGGCCGGCCCATTCGGGATGGCCGTTGGCATCGGCGATCTGCTGGTACAACTGCGCACGGTCGCTGTTCTCCGCGGCCACGGTCTGGTTGACCTGTGCGCGTTCCGACAGCGGCACCCCGGCGGGATCGCGCACCGCCACGTCGCCGTTGTGGGTGAAGCCGACCACGCCGGAATCCAGCAGCGCCTTCAGCGACGCGTGGAAGCGCGCGCGCATCCGCGCCTGGATCGCGTCGATCGCCGGCGTGCGGATGGTGAGGTTGGGTTCCGTCTCCGCGGCACTGGCCGCCGGGATCATCGCATCGAGCACGCGCGATGCCAGCGGCGCGTTGCGGCCGCCCGAGGAACTGCCGCTGGAAGGCGGGGGCTGCGCGCCGGACGAAGGCGGCGGCGTGCGGCCGGAGGCATCCGGCCCCATCACGTTGCCGATGACCTGCTCGGCGGCCTTTTGTGCTGCGGCGGCCGGAAAATATACGTTGATGGTGACGCAACCGGCCAGCAACGCGAAAACGGCGGCAAGGACGAAGGCGGATTTGCGCATGGGGGTGGCTCCTGTCGTGCGACGCGATGATTGTGCGCGAAAACGCGACGCGGCGCGAACCGTCCGTTGCACCCGCGCTTCGTCCGCGCCCGATTTCGTCCGGAGCTTCCCTACCGGATCACCGGCCCGTTGCCCTCGGTCGCCGCCTTCAGGCGGTCCACCAGCGTGACCCAGTCCACCGCACGCTGGTGACCGATCACGGTGATGTGCGGCAGACCGCTGCCCTCGACGATGGTGTAGCCATTGTCGTCGTTGTCGCTGCCGGCGATGCCGCCCATGCTGCACACGCCGTTCGCCAGCGTGCAGGACAGGCCGATCCGCGAATAGCCGAAAGTCTTGAACACGCGCAGCGCCATGCCCTGCAGACCGCCGGCGATACCGCCGCCGCCCACTTCGGTCAGGCTTTTCAGCGCACGCTGGCTGATCTTGCCGCCGCCGTCGGCGTGCAGCGCCGCCGTGAATGCCACCGGCTTCCAGCCGGCCAGCCGCAGGCCGTGGATGCTGCCGTCCATGCGTCCGGTGATCTGGCCGAAGTCGAACACGCCGGTGAGCTGCGCCAGGTCGAGCTGGTGGAGGTCGATGTCGGCGGCCAGCATGGGCGACGCGCCGAACGGATGCTGCATGCTCAGGTTGGTGACCGACACGAAACCGCCGAATACCTGCAGCGACAGGCCGCCATCGAACACCAGGTCGTCGCCCTGGTAGCGCAGGCCGGGCACCGCGCCGCCCAGCTTGCCGTTGAAGGCGGGCCATCCGAACGCCTTGCACACGTCACCGAGATCGACATCGGTCACGGCGAACGCCGCGGACAGCCGTTGCGGCTTGTTCGCGGCGGGCCGCCACGCGAAACGCTGCAGCAGCAGGTCGCCGCCGAACAGGCCCACTTGCACCGGCGCGCGCAGCATCAGCGCGCCGGCCTTGTCCTCCAGCCCCAGTTTCGCGGGGCCGAACGCGAGGCGGTACATCGACAGCGAACGCCAGCCCAGCGTGGTCGGAGGCCGGGACGCGCGCGCATCCCAGTCGAGCCTGCCGTCGAGATCGTCGACCGCGAGGCTGCCATCGGCGCTGGCGAGCGAGAGATGGGCGGCGGTGAGGTCGAACGCCTGCGGCCCCTTCCTGCCCAGCGCCATCGAGCCCACCACGCTGCCCGAAACAGTGAGCTGCTTCAGGCCGAACAGGCTGGCCATCAGGGTGGTGCCGTAGCGGGTGTAGGCGGCGGGCAGCGCCGCGGCGAAACGGTCGAGATCGAGTCGGTCCAGGTTGCCGGCCGCATCGAACCCCAGGCTGCCGCCGACGCGCAGCGCGTCGTGATCGTCGTAGTCCAGCGTGCCGATGTCGATGCCGCGGCGCGAGAGACCGGCCGAGACGTGCAGATACGCCTTGTGCGCGGGCAGTTGCGCGAACAGCGGGCCCAGCAGCATCTGGCCGCCCTGCAGCGCGCCGTCGAACATCAGTTGCGCGCCGGCGGCACCGGTGGTGTCGAGATGGAAGGTACCGTCCACCCCCAGCTTCTGCGCGGCGATGCTGCCCGACCTGGAATCCAGGCCGCCGCCGGCGATGCCCACGCGACCCGAAATGCGCGCGCCCCGCTCCGCGAGATCCAGCGCCAGTTCGCCGTCCAGCGTGCCGGCGGTGACGCGCCCGGCCGGCCACGCCGAAGCCAGCACGCCGCGCAGCCATTCCAGCGGCAGCGCCTGCACCTTCATCTGCACGTGGCTGGGCTGGTCCAGCGGCAGCATCGCCTGCAGCGTGCTCTTGCCCTGATCGACATCCACTTCCATGGTGCCGGCATCGGGGTCGTACAGCACCGTCAGCACGGCGGCGGACAACGCACCGCCCGGCGCACGCTGGGTGGCGACGTGGCCGTCGAATCGCCAGGCGTTCGCGCCTGTCCGCACGGCTTGCCCCTGCAGCGTCACATCCACGTCGCGCCAGCCCAGCGCCGGAATCGAGGTGCGCGCGGCCCGCAATTGCAGTTGCGGACGGCCGTCCGCGTCGGCGGCCACGTCGATCGCGACATCGGACATCGTGATGCCGGGCAACGCCAGCGACGCGGCCTGCAGCCTGATGGCCGCCTGCGCGGCGCCGCAGCACAGCAGCAGGCAGGCAGCCAGAAAAAAGTTGCGCCAGCTTGTCACGGGCCGCCTTTTGGGTGACATTGGGCCCGATTGTGCCAGCCTCCGCCCCAACGGGAGGCAACCCGGGAGGATCCATGGACAAGGAAGCCGAAGCCTTTCGTATCCTGCTGGCCGAGGACGATCCGGTCAGCCGCAGTTTTCTGTCCGAAGTTGCCCGCGCCTGCGGCGCCGAGGTGACGGCCGTCGCCGACGGCACCGCGGCGCTGGCCGAGGCACGCCGCCGGCATTTCGACCTGCTGATCCTGGATCACCACCTGCCCGGCCTGCACGGTGACCGGATCTTGCGCGCGCTGCGCGCCGATCCCGCGGCGCCCTCGCGCGCGGCGCCGGCGCTCGCCACCAGCGCCGCCGGCGATCCGTCCGTAGCCGCCCGACTGCACGCAGCGGGATTCGCCGAGGTGCTGCCGAAGCCGATGGCATTCGACACCCTGCGCAATGCGCTGCGCCGGTTCGGCTGCGGACCTTCCTCGGCACTCGACGACGAGGCCGCGCTGCGTGCCTGCGGATCCGCGCAGGCGATGACGTCGCTGCGCGCGCTGTTCGCGCAGGAGCTGGCCGCGCTGGAGCGTGAACTCGAAACCCTGCGGAACGACGCGACCGCGCTGGACGAACGGTTGCACCGTCTGGGTGCGTCCTGCGGTTTCTGCGGTGCCATCGCGCTGGCGAAGGCGTGCGCGCGATTGCGCGATGCGCAGGCGAAGCGCGACGCTTTCGACGCGGCCCTTGCGGCGTTTCGCGACACGCTTGCCGACACGCGTGCGGCGCTGGCAGGCAATCAAGGGGCCCTTGAACAAATCCATCCGGGATTTGCCTGAGCACGCCTGTTCCGGGCGAGCCGATGGGCCCTGCACGAACGGAACCGTCGCCACGGCGGGGGCTTAATCCGGGATCCTCTGGCGCAGCGGTTCCGCCAGCACCCGCCACGCCTGCAATCCACGCTCGCCCGCGTGCGCGCCGATTTCCGCGCGCATCAACCGCCGCAGCGCGGCCATGTCCTCGGCACCCGGCATGGTGTCGGCGTGCAGCGCCAGCAATGCCGCGCCGCGCACGCGCACGCCGTCGCTGCGCACGCCTGCGGGCAATGCGCCCTGCTCGGGCAGCCAGTCGTAGTCGCGTGTTGCCTCGATCGGTACGCCGCTGCCGGCCTCGGCGTCCAGTTGCAATGCATAACCCAACACCGCCAGCAGGTCGCGCTCGAACCGGCGCAAGGTCCACGCCAGCTGCACGGAGCCCGGCAATTCTTCCAGCAGCGCGGCGTAGCGCGCAAACAGTTCCGGATGCGGGTCGCTGCGCGCGGTCAGCCGCACCAGCAGCTCGTTGACGTACATCGCCGACAGCAGCGCGTCGCCCTTGAACGACCGTGGCGGAGCGTCCGCTTCCGCTGCCGACAGCACCGGCAGTTCACCCCGCCCGCTCCAGTCCATCCGCAGCGGCTGCAAGGGTTCCAGCAGCGAACGCGCAATGCGCGCACGCGCGCCGCGGACGCCGCGCGCGAGCAGTCCCACCCGGCCGAAATCGCGGCTGAAGACCTCCAGCAGCAGGCTGGTTTCGCGCCATGCGCGGGCGTGCAGCACGTAGGCGGGTTGCTGGGTGACGCGCATTTACTTCTGGAGCCGGGACTCGGGGCTCGGGACTGGATGTCCGAAATTCGCGAAGTTTTCTTTTACTTCCGATCCGACACAACACGGGCCCGCAGCGATACCGCCGAGTCTTCGCTCTTCCGAGTCCCGAGTCCCGGGTCCCGAGTCCCGTTTCTCACTCATACCCAAACTGCCTGAGCGCCGCCTCGTCGTCCGACCAGTCCTTGCGCACCTTGACCCAAAGTTTCAGGAACACGCGCCTTCCCAGCAGGCGTTCGATGCCGAGCCGGGCCGCGCTGCCGATGGCCTTGGCGCGCTCGCCGCCCGCGCCGATCACGATCGCCTTCTGGCCTTCGCGTTCCACCCACACCGTGGCGGCAATCTCGGTGACGCCGTCCCGGCGGTCCTTGAACGATTCGATCTCGACCGCGGTGGCGTACGGCAATTCCTCGCCCAACCGGCGCATCAGCTGCTCGCGCACCAGTTCGGCGGCGAGGAAGCGTTCGCTGCGGTCGGTGAAGGTGTCGGCGTCGTAGCGCGCCTCGCCCACCGGCAGCCGCGCCAGGATGCCGCGTTCGAGTTCGGCCAGCCCTTCGCGCCTGTGGGCGCTGAGCATGAACACCTCGTCCCACTGCCTTTCGGCGGTGAGCGTCTCGACGAACGGCAGCAGACGCGGCTTGGCGCGCACGCGATCGACCTTGTTGACCGCCAGCAGGCGCGGGATCGCGCGTTCCGCCAGCGCCGCGTACACCGCGGCGTCCTCATCGTCCCAGAGCTCCGCCGCGACCACCTGCACGGCCAGATCCGCGTCCGCGATCGCCGCGTGCACGGCGCGGTTCAGGCTGCGGTTGATCGCACGTCTGGCCTGACGGTGCAGGCCCGGCGTGTCGAGATAAAGGATCTGGCCGCCATCCGGATTGGCGATGCCCAGGATGCGCTGGCGCGTGGTGTGCGGACGCGGCGTCACGATCGAGACGTGCGCATCCACCAGCGCATTCAGCAGCGTCGACTTGCCCGTGTTGGGACGGCCCACGATGGCCACGCTGCCGCAACGGAATGGCGTGCTCATGGCTCGTCCGGATCGACCAGGCTGGCCAGCGCCGCTTCCGCAGCCGCCTGTTCCGCCGCGCGCCGGCTGCCGCCCGCGCCTTCGAAGCGCAATGCTTGCGGCTGCTCCAGCACGCAGGCCACCTCGAAGCGGCGCGCGTGGTCCTCGCCGCGTTCGGCCAGCAGTTCGTAATGCGGCAGCGGCAGCCCGCGCGCCTGCAGCCATTCCTGCAGGCGGGTCTTGGGATCCTTGCGCGGTGCGCCGACTTCCGCGACGGGCGATGCGAACACGCCGCGCACCCAGCCGCGGCACGCCTCGAAACCGCCGTCGAGGTAGATCGCCGCCACCAGCGCCTCGAAACCGTCGGCGAGGATGGAGTCGCGGCGGAAACCGCCGCTTTTCAGTTCGCCGGGGCCCAGCCTGAGCTCGTCGCCCAGGCCGAGTTCGCGCGCACGCTCGGCCAGCGAGGGCTCGCTGACCAGTTGCGCGCGCAGGCGCGAGAGTTCGCCCTCGTCGGCGCGCGGGCGCTGCTCGAACAGCATCTCGGCCACGATCAGGTTGACCAGCGCGTCGCCCAGGAATTCCAGCCGCTCGTTGTTGGGGCGCCCGGCACTGCGGTGTGTCAGGGCGAGTCGCAGCAGCGTCTCGTCGGCAAAGACATAACCCAGCTTCACGTCATTCCTGCGCCACCTGGGTCTTCAGCGGCACCGATTTCTCGAAATGCAGCAGGAAGTCGATGTTGTAGAAGAACGGGATGTCCTTGTCGTACTTCACCTGCAGCACCGACCCCTCCGGTCCGGACTTGATCAGCACGTTGTTGGCGCCCAGCGTGGAATCGTTGACGTACTGGAAGCTGCCCTTGAAGGAAAGGTCCTGGCGGATTTCCTCCGGCGTCTTGTTGGCCAAGGTGGATTCGGAAGCCACCTGGTTCATGGCCTTGACCACGCCGAGATACTCGACGTAGGCCGGCACCAGTTTCATCGCCGCGTAGGCGAAGATGCCGAAGATGATCAGGATGAAGATGAACCCGATCAGTGTGAGACCCGCTTGCCGCTTCATGTGACTTCCCCCGACGACCCGCCGACGGCGCGAGTCTAGCAGCTTGCCGGCTGGAACGAAGGCGCCGCGGCGGCATGGCGGCGGCAATGCCGCGCAAGCTGTGCGGCGGGTCACAGGATCGCGCCGGCGCGCGACGGCTCAATGCAGGACGGTGCCGATCCGGTGCCAGTCGGCGAGGCTGAACCAGATGACGAACGCCTTGCCGCGCAGGTTCTTTTCCGGCACGCAGCCCCAGAAACGGCTGTCGGCGCTGTCGTCGCGGTTGTCGCCCATCGCGAAATAGCAGTCCTTGGGCACGGTCCAGGTGCCGTCGGTGCGCGGGTCGCGCTCGTAGGGCGGAAATTCGAGGATCTGGTGCTTCACGCCGGCGAGATCCTCGACGTACTCCATCGCACCCGCCTGCGCCATCTTCAGGCTGGTCTGATCGGGCGCGCTGTACGGGCCGATCAGCTTCTGCGGCACCGGCTTGCCGTTCACGTACAACTGTTCATTGTGCACGCTGATGGTGTCGCCCGGCAGGCCCACGATGCGCTTGATGTAATCCTCTTTCGGGTTCAGCGGATACTTGAACACCGCGATGTCGCCGCGTTTGGGTTCGCCCACGTTGAGGATCTTGGTGTCGCTCACCGGCAGGCGCAGGCCGTAGGCAAACTTGTTGACCAGCACGAGATCGCCGACCAGCAGGGTCGGCATCATCGAACCGGAAGGAATCCGGAACGGTTCGATCAGGAAGGTGCGGAACAGCAGCACCGCCAGGATCACCGGAAAGAACGAGCGCGCGTAGTCCACCAGCATCGGCTCGTGCGGCTTTTTGCCCTCGGCCGCGGCGCGTTCCCGGCGGCGGTGTTCGAACAGCAGCCGGTCCAGTGCCCAGATCACGCCGAAGGAACCGGTGATCAGCACCAGCGCCAGCGCGAAATCCGAGGTGACGTACCAGAAGTACAGGCAGACCGCGACGATCGCCACCAGCAGGATCATGCCCCAGGAATCTTTGTTCATTCTTGTTCCTTGCCTTCGTCATTCTCGCGAAAACGAGAATCCAGCGATTTCGACTTTCCTCGTCATGCCGGGTTCTGCGCTTCGCGCAGCCCCGCAATGACGACAAGGGCCGTCATGCCCTCCCGAGTCCCAGTTTCATTTGTCGGTGCGCAGCACCGCCAGAAACGCTTCCTGCGGAATCTCGACGCGGCCGACCTGCTTCATCCGTTTCTTGCCTTCCTTCTGCTTCTCCAGCAGCTTGCGCTTGCGGGTCACGTCGCCGCCGTAGCACTTGGCCAGCACGTTCTTGCGCAGCGCCTTCACCGTCGAACGCGCGATCACCTGCCCGCCGATCGCGGCCTGGATTGCCACGTCGAACATCTGCCGCGGGATCAGCTCGCGCATCCGCTCGACCAGTTCGCGGCCGCGGCGGTCGGCCTGCGCACGATGCACGATCAGGGAAAGCGCGTCCACCCGCTCGCCGTTGATCAGCACGTCCAGACGCGCGAACGGACCGGCCTCGAAGCGCGCGAAGTGATAGTCCATCGAGGCGTAACCGCGGCTGACCGATTTCAGCTTGTCGAAGAAATCCAGCACCACTTCGGCCAGCGGCAGTTCGTAGCTGATCCGCACCTGGCTCGCGAGGTACTGGATCGAGCGTTGCACACCGCGCTTCTCCTCGCACAGCGTGATGATGTTGCCGACATAATCCGGCGGCGTCAGGATGTCGGCGACGATGATCGGCTCGCGGATTTCCTCGATCTGCGTGACCGGCGGCAGCCGGGCGGGATTGTCGAGGTCGAGCACGCTGCCGTCGGACTTCAATACCTGATAGACCACGGTCGGCGCGGTGGTGACCAGATCGAGGTCGTACTCGCGCTCCAGCCGTTCCTGCACGATCTCCATGTGCAGCATGCCGAGGAAGCCGCAGCGGAAACCGAAGCCCATCGCTTCGGAGGATTCCGGCTCGAAGAACAGCGCGGCGTCGTTCAGGCGCAGCTTGTCCAGCGCCTCGCGCAGCGCCGGAAAATCATCCGCGTTGACCGGAAACAGGCCGGCGAACACGCGCGGCTGCATCTGCTGGAAGCCCGGCAGCGGTTTCGGTGCGGGATCATTCGCCAGCGTGATGGTGTCGCCCACCGGCGCGCCATGGACGTCCTTGATCGACGCACACACGAAGCCGACCTCGCCCGCGCCCAGCTTCCCGGTCTGCTTGCGCTTGGGCGTGAACACGCCGACCTGCTCGACCTCGTGCGCGCGGCCGGTGGACATCACCAGCAGCTTGTCGCGTGGCCTGATCTCGCCCTGCATCACCCGCACCAGCGAGACCACGCCCAGGTAATTGTCGAACCATGAATCGATGATCAGCGCCTGCAGCTTGTCGGTGTCGCGCGGCTTGGGCGGCGGGATGCGCGCGACGATCGCCTCCAGCACCTCCACCACGTTCTCGCCGGTCTTGGCGCTGATCGCGACCGCGTCGTCGGCGTGGATGCCGATCACCGCCTCGATTTCCTCCTTCACCTTCGGGATGTCGGCGGTGGGCAGGTCGATCTTGTTGAGCACCGGCACCACTTCCAGGCCCATCTCGACCGCGGTGTAGCAGTTGGCGACAGACTGCGCCTCCACGCCCTGCGCGGCATCGACCACCAGCAGCGCGCCCTCGCAGGCCGCCAGCGAGCGCGATACCTCGTAGCTGAAATCGACGTGGCCCGGCGTGTCGATGAAATTCAGTTCATAGACCTTGCCGTCGCGCGCCCTGTAGGGCAGCGACACCGAACGCGCCTTGATGGTGATGCCGCGCTCGCGCTCGATCGGGTTGTCGTCGAGCACCTGGTCTTCCATCTCGCGCTCGGTGAGTCCGCCGCAGATCTGGATGATGCGGTCGGCCAGCGTGGACTTGCCGTGATCGACATGGGCGATGATGGAAAAATTGCGGATCTGCTGCATGGCGCGCTGCGTCGGCGCCGGATGGCGCAAAACCGCGATTATCGCATGGCGGTCGACCCAATCGCGCCGCCGAGGGAAAGTGCGCGTCTTGAGCCCCCTTGAGTCAAGGGGCGGTCAACCGGCGCTTTGTGCCGGTTGACCGGAGGTTGTGGGGGCGTGACCGTGCAGTTGCGAAGCCAACTTCCCCCAAGCTCAACAGCGGACCTTACATCTGCGCAAATTTGAAGGTCGCCCCGCTCGGCGCCACCGCTGCCTGCACCGCCGCCTCGTCGGCCTTGTCGCCGATGAACAGCACCACCACGCCCTTGAAGGAACCCGGTTGCGCATTCTTGAACGCGGTCTCCAGCACCTGCGCGGTCTTGGACGAGTCGGGGCCGCCCGCGGCCACCATGTTGCCGGGCAGCACCGTGGTCGCCACCACGCTGTTCACCTCGTCCTGCACGCGCCCGCGCGCGGCCTGGTCATCGGGCGAATCGCCGGCCGGCACGAAATACAGGTACGGCGGATTGGTGATGTTGCCCAGGTTGTCCTGCACGATCTGGCCCAGATAGGCCTGCCAGCCCTTCATGTCGGTGGGGCTGGTCGGTTTGACGGCCCGTGCCGCCTGGGCGACCGGCTGTTCCGATTTCTGGCAGGCGGCCAGACCGAACGTGCCGAGCAACGCGATGGTTGCGATGATGAGGAACTTGCGCATGACGATCACCTCGGTTGCTTGCGTGGAGTTGCGGAACCGGCGCGCGTGCCGTTGCGCCAGCGCTGGCGCAGGGCCTTCTGCACGGCCGGATGGACGAACCCGGAAACGTCCCCGCCCAGGTTCGCGATTTCGCGCACCAGCGAGGAGGAGATGAAGCTGTAGGTCTCGGCGGGCGTCAGGAACAGGGTTTCCGCCTGCGGGATCAGATGCCGGTTCATGCTGGCGAGCTGGAATTCGTATTCGAAGTCCGACACCGCGCGCAGCCCGCGCAGGATCACGCCGGCGTTGCACTCGACCACGAACTGCGCCAGCAGGGTGTCGAACCCGCGCACCTCGACGTTGGGCAGCCCCGCCAGCGCGGTGCGCGCCAGCCCGATGCGCTCCTCCAGCGCGAAACCGGGCGCCTTCGAGGTGCTCCTGGCCACCGCCACGATGATCCGGTCGAACAGCGGCGCCGCGCGCGCGACCAGATCGCTGTGGCCGTTGGTGATCGGGTCGAACGTGCCCGGATAGACCGCGATCCGGTGGTCGGCTCTGGCTGGCTTGCGGCTCCCCATGCGCGCATTGTGCCATTTCGTGCGGCCTAACAGGCGACTTGCGTCATCGTTCCGGCCATCCGCCGCCGGGCTCCGCGGCGTGGTACAGCGTGCCCCATACCGCCCCGGCCCGGGTTTGCCGGTGCAGCCGCCAGCCGCGGGGCGGCGCGATCGCTGCCGCCGTGGCCGCCTCGACGTACACCCACGCCGGTTGCGCCAGCCAGCCATGCGCCGCCAGCAGATCGACTGCGCGCTGCCATGCGCCGGCCTCGAACGGCGGATCGAGCAACACGATGTCGAACCGCTCCGCGGCGTCGTGCGAAAACAGTTGCAGCGCATCGGCGCAGCGCACCGTGGCATTGGCCTGATGCAGGCGCCTCAAGTCCGCCTCGACCGCCTCGGCCTGCGCGCGGTCGCGTTCCACGAACAGCACATGCGCGGCGCCGCGCGACAGGGCTTCGATGCCCAGCGCGCTGCTGCCGGCGAACGCATCCAGCACGCGTGCGCCGTGGATCACCGGCGCCAGCCAGTCGAACAGGGTCTGCCGCAGGCGCTGCGGCGTGGGCCGGAGGCCCGGCACGACCGGCACGCCCAGCTTCGATCCGCGCAGCCGGCCGCCGATCACGCGCACGTGACCGGGAGGCGCCGGACCGGCGGCGCGACGAGTGCTCATCGCGGACGGTCTCCGCGGCGATACGGCGGGCGTTGCACGACGGGTGATAGCATCTCCATTCCCCCATTCTCCTACCAGCGCCTCGCTACCGGCGTTTCATGCAGAAATTCTGGAAAAAACTCACCGGCCGTGGCGAAGCAGCGGTGCCGTCCGGACACGAACCGCTTCCGCCGGGCGCCTCGCCCGCGCCGCTGCGGTCGAAACCGGTGGATGCCGCCCTGCCCGCGATCGATCCGCCGCTCCCTGACGCCCCGGCCGAAACCGTTCCGTCCCGCCACGCGCCACTGCCCAACATGGCCATGAGCATGGACGACCTCGCCGCGCCCGCCCCCGCCCGGCGCGGCTGGCGCGAGCGACTGGCCGACAGCGGCTTCGCGCGCAGCCTCACCTCGCTGTTCGCCCGCAACCCGGTGCTGTCCGACGAACTGCTCGACGAACTGGAAGTCGCGCTGCTGACCGCCGATGTCGGCGTCGAGGCCACCCGCGAACTGATCGACGGGCTGCGCCGGCGGATGCAGCGGCGCGAATTCGCGGACGCCGCGGCGCTGAGAGGCGCCCTGCGCGACGCGCTGATCGCGGTCCTGGAACCGGTGTCGCAGCCGCTCGAGATTGCCGGCCACCACCCCTTCGTGGTGCTGGTGGTGGGCGTCAACGGCGTCGGCAAGACCACCACCATCGGCAAGCTGGGCCGGCGCTTCCGCGAGCAGCGCCGCAGCGTGATGCTGGCCGCCGGTGACACCTTCCGCGCCGCGGCCGTCGCGCAGTTGCAGGAATGGGGCGAACGCATCGGCGTGCCGGTGATCGCGCAGGGCCAGGGCGCGGATTCCGCCAGCGTGGTGTTCGACGCGCTGCAGACCGCCACCGCGCGCGGCACCGACGTGCTGATCGCGGACACCGCGGGACGCCTGCACACGCAGTCAGGCCTGATGAACGAACTCGCCAAGATCAGGCGCGTGCTGGGCAAGCTCGACGCCAGCGCGCCGCATGAGGTGCTGATGGTGATCGACGGCACCACCGGCCAGAACGCGATCAACCAGGTGCGGCAGTTCGCCGGGGCGGTGGGCGTGACCGGATTGGCGGTCACCAAGCTGGACGGCACCGCCAAGGGCGGTGTGCTGTTCGCGCTGGCGCGCGAGTTCGCGCTGCCGATCCGTTACGTCGGACTGGGCGAGCGCGCCGACGACCTGCGCGTGTTCGACGCGCGCGCGTTCGTCGATGGCCTGCTGCCGCAGGGCGGCTGAGCAGCCGGCGTGGCCGCGTCGTTTCGCCAACACCCCGTGCGCTGGATCCTGGTCGCGCTGGCGCTGCCGGTGCTGGGCCTGATCATCGCTGCCGGCATCATCGTGCACGCGCTGCTGCAGCCGGAACGTTTCACCGCGCTGCTCAAGGACAACCTCGCGAACGCGGGACTCGCGCTGACGCTGTCCGCGCCCGCGGAACCGACACTGTTTCCGCACCCGGCGGTGCGGCTGGAAGGTTTCCAGCTCTCGAACGCGGGTTCCGGCACGCCGCTGCTGCAGGCGCGCGATGCGCGCATCGTGGTGCCGTGGCGAGCGCTGCTGCATGGCGAGGCCGCGATCGAGCGCGTCGAGGTGTCCGCGCCGCACATCGATCTCGGTGAACTGCAGATGCTGTTCGCGCGCCTGCCGCACACCCGCGGCGCACCGCAACTGCCCCGGATCGAGGCCGGGATGCGGATGACCGACGGCACCATCATGCGCGGCGGTTCGCCGCTGCTGTTCGATTTCGACCTCGACACCGGTCCGCTCGCGCCCGGCAGGCAGTTCGGCCTGGACGCCTCGGCGCGCACCGGCGCGGGCAAGCGGATCACGCTGGCGCTGAGCACGGTGCCCGCTTCCGGGCGCGATGGCGCGCTGGTCTTCGACAAGATCGCGCTGATGCTGGGCCAGCAGGGCGGCGCGAGGCTGCGGCTGGACGGACAGGCCACCTGGCACGGCGGCGCCGACTTCGCCGCGCAGTTGCGGGGCACCCTCACGCACCCGATGCTCGCGCCGGCGTCCACGGCGACGTCCTTGCCGCCGCGCTCTTCCGGACCCCCCGCGCCGGCGTCCGCCGCGTCGGCGCCGGAATCGTCAGCGCCGGCGATCAGCGTCACCGACGCGGTGGTCATGGACATCCTTCCTGCGCAGTCCGGCACGCCCATGACGGTCGCGCTGAAGCTGGACGGTGCGGATGCGCACGTCGATGCGCGCGTGCAGCCCGGCGCCTTCGCGGACTGGTGGAAACGCATCATCGGCCCCGCGCCGGGCAGCACTGCGCCGCTGCCGTTCACGGGCAGCGCCAGCGTGCAGGCGCTGGACCTGGGCTGGCTGCAGGCGAAGGGCCTGCACATCGAGGCCGGCCCCGACCTCGCGCCCGCGGCCACCACCGCGCCGCCCCCTTCGCCTTCCGCGAAAGCCGCCGGCGGGCATTGAGTGGACGACTTCGCGCGCAAGCTGTTGCGCTGGTTCGACCGCCACGGCCGCCACGACCTGCCCTGGCAACATCCGCGCACGCCGTATCGCGTATGGATTTCCGAAGTGATGCTGCAGCAGACGCAGGTCGCGACGGTGATTCCCTATTTCAAACGCTTCACCGCCGCCCTGCCCGACCTCCCAGCGCTCGCCGCCGCCAGCGAAGACCGCGTGCTGGCGTTGTGGTCGGGGCTGGGTTACTACCGGCGCGCGCGGCATCTGCACGCCGCCGCGCGCCTGTGCGTCGAACGGCACGGCGGCGAACTGCCGCGCGATTTCGACGCGCTGGCCGCGCTGCCGGGCATCGGCCGCTCCACCGCAGGCGCGATCCTGGCGCTGGCGCATGGCGAACGCCGTGCCATCCTGGACGGCAACGTCAGGCGCGTGCTGGCGCGGTTCCACGGCATCCGCGGCTGGCCGGGCGAACGCGCCGTCGAAAACAGGCTTTGGAAGCTGGCGGAACGGCACACGCCGGCCGCGCGCGTGGCCGATTACACGCAGGCGATCATGGATCTGGGTGCAACGACGTGCACGCGCAGCCGGCCGCGCTGCGAACACTGCCCGCAGGCACGCGAATGCGTGGCGCACGCGCAATCGCTGACCGCCGAAATTCCCCAACGCCGACCGGCGCGGATGCTGCCGGAGAAACACGTGGTGTGGCTGGTGCTGGGCGACGCGCACGGACGGGTTCTGCTGACGCGGCGCGGTTCGCAGGGCGTGTGGCCCGGGCTGTGGAGCCTGCCCGAAGCGCCGGATCGCGCCTCGGCCATCCGCACCGCCGCACGGCTCGCCGGACTCGGGCGCGTGCGGCCAAGCGCGCTGCCGATGGTCCGGCACGGCTTCACGCATTTCCGGCTGCACGCGCTGCCGCTGCACTGGTGCGCCGCGCGCGGGGGGCATGCGATCGCCGATGCACCGGACCTGCGTTGGTGCACACCCGAAGATCTCGGCGCGCTGGGCATTCCCGCACCCGTGCGAGAATTGCTGTCCACGTTGAACCGGGACTTGCCGGCTCCCGGACCCTCGTCCCGACCTTCTGCCGAGGGAACAGCGAGAACCGGCGTGCGGCGGCACCGCACGGCGAGCACAGCATGACCCGCATGGTTTTCTGCCAGAAACTGCAGCGCGAAGCCGAGGGGCTGGACCGTGCGCCGTGGCCCGGCGAGCTGGGCCGGCGCATCTACGAGCACATCAGCCGCGAGGCGTGGCAGCAGTGGCTTCGCTTCCAGACCATGCTGATCAACGAGAACCGGCTGTCGCCGCTGGATCCCGCCGCGCGCAGCTTCCTCGCCGAACAGATGGAACGCTTCCTGTTCGGCGAGGGCGCCGAACGGCCGCCGGGTTATTCGCCGCCCGAGGATTGAGGCGGCGCGCCCGACGGGGCGGCCCTGGCCTTGGCTTCGTCCTGTTTCATCTTCAGCTCGTTCACCGGCGTGATCTTGAGAACCCGGCAGCGCTGGTGATCGAAGGTGACGAAATCGAAATTGCGGTACAGGATCTGGTTGCGCGCGGTCAGGCCGATCGCCTTGGCGAAGCCCAGGTTCGTGCACGGCGTCTGCAACGTCAGCAGGTACAGCTTGTTCACGCCGAACCAGATCGCCACCGTATCGGGCGCCAGGTACTGGAAGCCCTGGATCTGGAAGTACTTCACGTGATCGACCGGCGCCTCGGCATAACGCTGGTAACGCGACAGATCGGCGGCCTCGCTCTTGGTCTGGAACTGGGCCAGGGCCGGCGCGCCCGTCAGGCACGCCGCGGCAACCGACCACGCCGCCATCCACTTTCCGGAACCTTTCATGTCACCCTCCTGCCATCCGCTCGTCGAGCATTGTGACTATACTGCCGGCACGGCCGGCCGCGCTGCGCGGCACCGGCTGCGAGCCGTGTTCGAACACGGGCAGAAACCGGACCGCACCATGTCAAACCAACCCGCTCGTCCGGCCGCCGCGGCGGCCGCCGCAACGACCACGCGCACGGAAACGGCTTCCGGCGGCTGGCTGGCTAGGCTGGCCGCACCCCTGGCGCGGCTGTCCACCAGCCGCTTCAACCTGCGCGCGGGGCTGGTGTCCGACGCCTCGATCAGCATCGTGCTGCTCGCCGGCGGTTTCATGCTGCACGGGCCGCTGACGCACGCGCTGGCAATCGTGGGCTGCGGTCTGTTCGCCTTCAGCCTGGTCGAATACGCCGTGCACCGCTGGCTGTTCCACGGCAACACCGGACCGTTCGAAGCCGGACACCGCCGCCATCATGAACAACCGCAGGGCTACGATGCGCTGCCCTTCTTCCTCCCGCCGACGGCGATGGCCGCGCTGGCCGGCGTGCTCTCGCTGGTGATGCCGGCCTACGCCGCGCTGCTGCTGGCCGGATCGGTCGCCGCCGGTTATGCCGCCTACGGTTGGAGCCACGTCGCGATCCACGTGTTCCGCTTCCGCAACCCCTTGCTGCGGCGCTGGGCGGCAGCGCACCACATCCATCACTACCATCCCGAACATAACTTCGGCGTCACCTCGCCGTTGTGGGACGTGCTTTTGCGGACGCGCCACGCCTCCGCCGCAAGGCGGATCGCCCGTTGAAGCGTTTCCGCGGGGCCCATCCGCCGGTCCGGCTTCAGATCGCGCCGAGCTGCCAGCACATCGTGCGCGGAATGTGCGAACCGGTGATCGGGCCCCACGCGCATTTCACCATCCCGGCGCGTCCGCGGGTCAGGATCCGGTCGGCCGTTTCCTGCGCGTTGAACAGGCGCACCCGGTCGGCACCACTCATGGTCTCGATGCTGCCGTAGCGTTTCAGCAGGTTGTCCATCCGGTCGATCTGCTCCTCGACCGCCGCACGTTCCTGCGCAGCGAGAAACGAATAGGTCCCGCCGGGCTGCAGGCCCGCGCGCACCGCCGCGGCCTGTTGCTGGAAGCTTTCCGGCGTGCTGATGTCGAACGGCGCATTCGTCTCTTCCGCGGCCGGCACCGCCCCGGCCGCGAACAGGCATGCACCGGCTAGCATCCACGCGAAGATTCTCAAAATCATGGCCACGCCCTCCGTACACGGAAGCCGATCACTCCACGAAACAGGAGTCTGCTCTCGGGGCCGTAAAGAACCCGTGACACCGAAATGCGGCACCGTGTGAAAACTGCGGACAACCGTTGCGGAAATCAGGGATGGATGGCCGCTGAGCAGCACTTACCCGGAACGCGCGCGAACGGCGAAGCCGGCCCGCAGGGCCTGCCCCGGACTCGATCCGGGGGCGAGCGCC
Organism: Gammaproteobacteria bacterium; assembly: GCA_021325195.1. Lineage (GTDB taxonomy): Bacteria > Pseudomonadota > Gammaproteobacteria > Xanthomonadales > Rhodanobacteraceae > 66-474. The sequence continues at coordinate 52,468 of JAJPHQ010000080.1, forward strand.
ACGGAGGGCGCGAGTCATCGAACCGCAACGGTTCGATTCCCGCCGGAGACGCCGCAATGCGGAAGCGGCGATTCGCAAGACGAAAGGGATGGTGGC
>JAJPHQ010000079.1 GCA_021325195.1 Gammaproteobacteria bacterium
CGCGCGCGCGGCTTCAATGGCCTGATCGAGTATTACAAGCGGATCGGGGCGATGCGCGCCAGGCTTCCCTACGACATCGACGGCGTGGTGTACAAGCTCGACGACTACGCCGGCCAGCGCGAGCTGGGTTTCGTGGCGCGCGCGCCACGCTGGGCGCTGGCGCACAAGTTTCCGGCCGAGGAACAGGCGACCGTGGTCGAGGCGATCGAGATCCAGATTGGCCGCACCGGTGTCGCCACGCCGGTCGCACGTCTGAAACCGGTGCAGGTGGCCGGCGTCACCGTCACCAATGCCACCCTGCACAACGCCGACCAGGTCGCGCGGCTCGACGTGCGCGTGGGCGACAGCGTGATCGTGCGCCGCGCGGGCGACGTGATTCCGGAAGTGGTGCGGGTGATCCCGGACCGCCGGCCGCCCCACACCAGACCGTGGAAGATGCCGGCGCGCTGTCCGGTATGCGGTTCGGCGATCGTGCGCGAGGAAGGCGAAGCCGCCGCGCGCTGCACCGGCGGACTGGTGTGCGCCGCGCAACGCCGCGAGGCAATCCGGCACTTCGCCGCGCGCCGGGCGATGGACATCGAAGGCCTGGGCGAGCGCTACATCGAGGATCTGATCGAATTCGGCTACGTGCATTCGATCGCCGATCTCTACAAGCTCGGACTCGAGGATTTCCTGGAAATGAAACGCCGCGCCGACGAGCGCGACGGCACCACGCCGGAAACCGTCAAGGCCGGCAAGATCGCCACCAAATGGGCCGAGAACCTGGTCGCGGCGATCGAGGCCAGCAAGGCCACCACGCTGGAACGGTTCCTGTACGCACTGGGCATTCCCGAGGTGGGCGAGGCAACCGCAAAAACGCTGGCGCGGCATTTCGGTTCGCTGGACGCGCTGATGGCCGCGAGCGAAACGGAACTGACGGAAGTGCCGGACGTGGGCCCGGTGGTGGCCTCGCACATCGCCGCCTTCTTCGCCGAGCACCACAACCGCGAGGCGATCGCCGCGCTGCGCAAGGCCGGCGTGCACTGGGAGGAATCCCCGCCGCAGCGCGGTCGCGAAGGGCCGCTGACCGGGCAAACGGTGGTGCTGACCGGCGCGCTGTCCTCGCTGTCGCGCGAGGAGGCAAGGGAAAAACTGGAAGCGCTGGGCGCCAAGGTCGCCGGTTCCGTGTCGAAGAAAACCTCGTTCGTGGTCGCGGGCGAAGCCGCCGGCTCCAAGCTCGACAAGGCGCAGGCGCTGGGCGTCGAGGTCTGGGACGAGGCGCGGCTGCTCGCCTTCCTGAAATCGCATGAGGGCTGAACCCCGCAAGCGGCTGGCCGCGCTGCAACTGCGTGCGCGGCTCAACGCTCTGATCCGCGACTTCTTCGCACAGCGTGGCGTGATCGAAGCCGAAACGCCGATCCTGTCGGCGGCGGGCCACACCGAGCCCAACATCGAGGGTTTCTCGACCCTTTTCAGCGGCCCGGCCGAGGCCGGGCCGCGTGAACGTTACCTGCGGACCTCACCCGAGCACGCCCTGAAACGCTTGCTGGCCGCCGGCTTCGGCGACTGTTACGAGCTGGGGCACGTGTTCCGGAACGGCGAGGCAGGGCGTTCGCACAACCCCGAGTTCACGATGCTGGAGTGGTACCGCGTCGGCTGGGACCACCGCCGGCTCGCCCTGGAATGCGCGCAACTGGTGCGCATGGCGCTGGCGCTGGCGAGGCGCGACGCGGCCGTGCACACGGTCAGCTATCGCGACTGGTTCCGCGAGGGACTGGGCATCGATCCGTTCCACGCCTCCGAACCTGCTCTGCGAGCGCCGTTGGCGGAGTTCGCGATCGAGCCGGCCGGACTGACGCGCGACGACTGGCTGGATCTGCTGATCACGCACCGCCTGCAACCGGCCTTGCCGCGCGACCGGATCACGCTGGTTTACGATTTTCCGGCTTCGCAGTGCGCGCTGGCGCGGATACGGCGGGTGGAGCCGCCGGTGGCGGAGCGCTTCGAACTGTATCTGGGCCGGCACGAGCTCGCGAACGGCTACCACGAGTTGAACGATGCCGCGGAACAGCGCGCACGCTTCGAGCGCGACAATGCGCGCCGCCGCGCACGCGGACAGCGCGAAATGCCGATCGACGAGCGCCTGCTGGCGGTGCTCGATGCGCTGCCGGATTGCGCCGGCGTGGCCTTGGGCGTGGATCGTCTGCTGATGCACATGCTCGGCAGCGACGACCTCCGCGACGTGCTGGCGTTTCCGTTCGCCGAAGCATGAGGCATGGCGCGCGGTTCGAGGCCGCGCGCCGTGTCATCCGATGCGGCTCAGGCGATGTCGCCCGCGATGTCCGGCCGGACAGGCTGTTCGCTGCTCAGGTAGCGGTACACCAGCCCGCCGATGATCCCGCCGATGATCGGCATCACCCAGAAGAACCACAACTGGTGCACCGCCCAGTCGCCCTGGTACAGCGCCACGCCTGTCGAGCGCGCCGGGTTCACCGAAGTGTTGGTGACTGGGATGCTGATCAAGTGGATCAGGGTCAGCGACAGGCCGATCGCGATGCCGGCGAAACCCACCGGTGCGCGGGTGTGGGTCGCGCCCATGATGATGAAGACGAAAAAGCCGGTCATCACCAGTTCGCACAACGCGGCGGCGCCCATCGAATAGCCGCCCGGCGAGTGGTCGCCGAATCCGTTGGAAGCGAAACCGCTGGCCGCGGCGTCGAAGCCGGGCTTGCCCGAGGCGATCAGGTACAGCACGCCGCCCGCTACGATGCCGCCGATCACCTGCGCGACGACGTAGGGAATCACCTCTTTCACCGGGAACCGCCCGCCGGCCGCCAATCCGCACGTCACCGCCGGGTTGATGTGGCAACCGGAAATGTGGCCGATCGCGTAGCACATCGTCAGCAGGGTGAGGCCGAACGCCAGCGCCACGCCGGCGAAGCCGACCCCCAGTTGCGGAAACGCTGCCGCCAGCACCGCCGTGCCGCAGCCGCCCATCACCAGCCAGAACGTGCCGAAGAATTCGGCCGCACAACGCCTGCCAAGATTCATGACGGATGTCTCCCTGCCAGTGGGACCAGCGGAACGCCCCTTCGCTCCGCGCCTGCCGCGCGTTGCCAACGTGCGCGGCGCGCGCAGGATAGACGATGCGCGCGACCTGCAACATTGCGGCGCAGCATCGCGGCCGATTAGATGCAAAGCTCAGCTGACTTTCTTCCCCTTTTGTCATTTCGGGGCGGCCTGCAGCTTCACCGCAGGCCGAAACCTGGAATTCAGTTTTTGTTGCACCACCGGACATTGTCAGAGATGAATCCCGGATCCCGTTCGCAAACAGCGTGAACGGCACCGGAACGACAAGATTCTGGCGAGATCACAGCCAAGGACTCGATCCAATCAGGGCATCGCAAGCGCCGCTGCAGAGGGAGGAAGTCAAAACTCCAAGTCCAATGCCGCGCACAGGTAATCGACCAGCGGCGCGAGGCGCCGGAAGTTCTCGACCACGAACGGGAAAAGTTTCGGCGAACAGGCCAGCGCATCGTCGAAGCCCGTGCCGGCGGCCTGGTTCTTGCGTTTCAAATCCTCGATCAGAGGATGATCGGGCGGGAAACCCTGCGGCGCGCGGGTCAGCGACTCGCCCCAGAATTCGTAGCGGTCGCGGAAGGCCTTGCCGTGCACCGCGCGCTTCCAGGCCGCGGGATTGTCGGCGATGAACGCGCGGATCTTTTTCAGCGTGTCCGGTTCCGGATGCCAGATGCCGGCGCCGACGAAGCAGTCGCCCGGCGCGATGTGCAGGTAGAACGAGGGCGCGGGCATTTGCCGCGAGCGTTCGTGGAAGAAGCGCGCCCCGGCCCAAGTCTTGTAGGGCGCCTTGTCGCCGGAAAAACGGGTGTCGCGCTGGATCCGGAACAGCGAGCCGCCGACCTTGCGCGGATCGGCGCGGTAATGCGGGCTGATCTTCGCCAGCGGCGCCTGCAAGTCCGCGATCAGTTGCAGATAGGGCCCGCGCACGTGCGCTTCGTAATCGTCCTGATGCGCCTTGAACCATGGGCGGTTGTTGTGGCGCGCCAGCGCGCGCAGGAAACGGAAAGTGGCGGGGGAGAAGTAGCTGCGAGGCATGGGTGGCTCCGGTCAAAAGCAGACAAGCCGGCATTCCCCGTTCGTGGCCCGACGGGCATGGCACGAACGGAACGAGGTTTCTGTGTCCGCCCCTGGCCGGGCCGGGGATTTGCCCCGTGTCCGATCCGGAGGGCGAACGGTGTCAATGCCATTCAGACTCCGAATTCGCGGACGATCGATTCGCCCCAATCCTGCAATCGGTCCAGCAACGCCTGTTTGGGTCCCGGCGGCAGGCTCGCGCGCAGCGCCGCGATTTCCGCGAAATACCGTTCCAGTGTCAACGTGGTGGTTCCGGTCTCGCGAGTCAACTTGCCGCGCACGAAGGCCTGCCAGCGCTCGCGTTCTCCGGCAGCCAGCGTGTCCGGCCAGTTGCGCGCGCGGTAGCGGAACAGCAGTTCCTCGTAACGTGAATCCCGGAAATCGAAATTCGTCGTCCCCAGTTGCGCGGGCGGCGTGCCGCGCACCCTGTCGAAACGCCGCCGGTCGGCGTCGGAGGGAAAACCCGAATACAGCGCGAGTTCCGGATCGCCGTGTCCGGCCCATGTGCCGGCGCGCAGCGCGAACGCCTGCTGGACGCGTTCACGCAGACCCTCGCGGGCGCGGAGTTCCCCGAGATGGCGCAGGCAGCGGTCGGTGTCCAGTGCGATGCGCGCCGTGTCGACGTTGCGCAGTGTTTCCAGCGGCGCGAGGAAGGGCGAGCGGTTGGCGTGGACTTCCTTGAGCGGTGGCCGTTCGATGTCGTCCGGCAGATCCTCGCGCCGGGTGAACATGCGCTCGGCAAGGTCCTCCGGATCGAGGTCGGCCCAGCGGGCGGGATCGGCATCCAGATCGGCCACGATGAACTTGCCGTCCTTGCCGGGCGATGCCGCGAGCGGCGCGACGATCGCGAGGCATCCGCGCGCGGGGGCGAAGCGGCCGGACACGTGCAGCAGCGGCTTCATTTCCGGCAGGCTTTCGGCGAGCAGGCCGGCGGCGTGCCGCTTGTCACGCAAGGCAAGGCACCACTCGTACAGCCTGGGCTGGCGCCCGCGCAACAGGCGCGCCAGGGCGATGGTGGCCTCGACGTCGGAGAGCGCATCGTGCGCGCTGCGCTGGGCGAGGCGATTGGCGGCAGCGAGGTCTTCCAGCCTGAACGAGGGCGTGCCGTCTTCGCGCCGCGGCCACTCGATGCCGTCCGGCCGCAGGGCGTAGCAGGCGCGCGTCAGGTCGAGAATGTCCCAGCGCGAGTTGCCGTTCTTCCAGGTGTGTTCGTACGGATCGAGAAAATTCCGGTAGAAGAGATACCGGTTGATCTCGTCGTCGAAGCGGATGGTGTTGAAACCCGCCGAACAGGTGCCGGGTTCAGCCAGCAGGTCGTGCACCGCGGCGGCGAATTCGGCTTCGATCAGGCCCGCGCGGGCGGCGTCCTGCGGCGTGATGCCGGTCAGCAGGCAGGCTTGCGGATGCGGCAGCACGTCGGGCGGGGGTGCGCAGTACCACGTCGAAGGATCGCCGGCCGGACGCAGTTCCATGTCGGTGCGGATCGCGGCGAACTGCAGGGGCCGGTCGCGCGCCTTGTCGGTGCCGGTCGTCTCGTAGTCGTACCACAGCAACGTGGGTTCGGGCATCGCGCGAGCGTAAAGCCCGGCGGTTGCTTCGGCAACCGGCGGCGTGTTGCTAGACTGCGTCCGAGGAGCGTCGCATGACCGGCATTTCCGACGACAACCTGATCTGGATCGACCTGGAGATGACCGGGCTGTTTCCCGAGCGCGATTCGATCATCGAGATCGCGACGGTGGTGACGGACCGCGACCTGAACGTGCTGGCGGAAGGCCCGCAATACGCGATCCATCACGACGAGGCACGCCTGCGCGCGATGGACGAGTGGAACCGCACCCAGCACGCCCGCTCGGGCCTGTGGCAGCGCGTGCTGGAATCGGAGATCGATCATGCGCGCGCGGAAGCGGAGACGCTGGCATTCCTGGAACGCTGGGTGCCGGCGGGCAAGTCGCCCATGTGCGGCAATTCGATCTGCCAGGACCGCCGGTTTCTCTACCGGCAGATGCCCGCGCTGGAGCGGTATTTCCATTACCGCAACCTCGACGTGTCCACGCTGAAGGAACTGGCGCGGCGCTGGGCACCCGCGGTCTACAAGGGCTTCGACAAGGACTCCGCGCACACCGCGCTGTCCGACATCCACGACTCGATCGCGGAACTGCGCTATTACCGGGCGCACATGGGCGAGCTGGGCGGCGGATAGGCTGCGGATTGCGGAGCGAGGCACGGTGCCGGAGGCACGCCTCGCTGGCGGTCATCCCCGGCCTGCGACGCGGCATCATCCGGTGCCATGGTTTCCCGCGGCGGCGTCGAGCAGCACGTCGACGCCGGCTTCCGGTGCGATCGAGCGGGCGGGAATCGCCTCGCCGCGTTGCCACGCCGCCACCGCGTCGCGCTTGCCGGCGCCTTCGACCAGAAACAGCACCGCGCGCGCGCGGGAAAGACGGTTGGCGCTGAGCGACACGCGTTCCGGCGGCGGCTTGGGCGCGTCAAACACGGCCAGCGCGTCCGGTGAATCCGGATGCACGCCCCAGTCGCGTCCGGGAAACAGGCTGGCGGTGTGGCCATCCTCGCCCAGTCCCAGCAGCACCATGTCGAAAGCATCGATGCCGCGCAGCTCGCGTGCGTAAATCGCCGCGGCCTCGCGCGCACCGCGTTCGGCGGGAATCGCGTGGAGGTTGGCGGCGGGCAGCTGCACGTGGTCCAGCCACTGCGCGCGCGCCATCCTGCTGTTGCGCCCGGGGTCGTCCGGCGGCAGGCAGCGTTCGTCGCCGAACCAGATCTGCCATGCCTTCCAGTCGGTGGCGGCGTGGCGCAAGGCCCGGTACAGCGCGCGTGGCGTATTGCCACCGGCCAGCACGATCTCGAACGCGCCGCGCTGTTCGATGGCTTCCCGGGCTGCCGCCAGCACCCGCGCCAGCGCGTCGCGCTGCAAGGCCGCGACCCCGGGAAATTCGTGCCAGCGCACCGTCTGCACGCGCGCGGGCGCCGGCATCATGCCTTCTTCATCGCGTGGCCGCCGAACTCGTTGCGCATCGCCGACAGCAGCTTGTCGGAGAACGAATCGCTGTCGCGCGAGCGCAGCCGTTCGATCAGCGAAGCCGTGATGATCGGTGCCGGCACGTCGAGGTCGATCGCCTCGGCGACCGTCCAGCGGCCTCGCCGGAATCGACCACGTAGGGCGCGATGTCCTTCATCTCGGGATCGCGCTGCAAGGCGTTGGCGATCAGGTCCAGCAGCCACGAGCGCACCACCGAACCGAAGCGCCAGATCTCGGCGACCTGTTCGAGGTCGAGCTTGAATTCCTGCTTGTGCTTCAGCACCGAAAACCCCTCGGCATACGCCTGCATCAGGCCGTACTCGATGCCGTTGTGGACCATCTTGGTGAAGTGTCCCGCGCCGACCGGACCGACCCGGCCCCAGCCCTGGTTCCTGCCCGGCGCCAGCGTCTCGAAGAGCGGGCGCAGCCGCTCGACCACGGCTTCGTCACCGCCCACCATCATGCTGTAGCCTTCCTTGAGCCCCCACACGCCCCCGCTGGTGCCGCAATCGACGAAGGCGATCCCTTTCGCGGCGAGATCCCTGCCGCGGCGCATCGAATCCTTGTAGTTGGAATTGCCGCCGTCGATGAGGGTGTCGCCTCCGGCGAGCTTGGGCAGCAGCGCGGCGATGGTGTCGTCCACGACGTGGCCCGCCGGCACCATCAGCCACACGGCGCGCGGCGTGACGAGCGCACCGATCAACTTGTCCAGCGCATCGACCGCCTTGCCGCCGGCATCGGTCAGCGCCTGGCGTGCCTTGGCGTCGGGGTCGTAGCCGATCACTTCGTGGCCGCCCTTCATCAGCCGCTGGGCCATGAAGTTGCCCATCTTGCCCAGTCCGATCATTCCGAGTTGCATGGTGTTCTCCTTGTGTGCCTGATGACGGTGCCGCGCATGCGACCAAACCGCGATGGTACGCCGGACGCCTGAATGTTTCAGGTGCGACGTCGCATTGACCGCACGTGCGGCTCTGCGATACTCACGGCCGGCGCTCGGGGAGGACCGCGCATGGCCGAAGCCGAATCGCAGTCGCCGATGCAGCAGTCGCTGACTCGCCAGACCCGCGCCTTCATCGTGCTGGTGGCGTTGTGTCAGGGATTGCTGCTGTATCTCGCCGACGCCGGACAGGAACACGGCTGGTGGCCGTTCGTGCTGCTCGGCGGCCGGGTGTGCTGGTACACCCTGGTGCTGGCGGTGCCGGGGATGATGACCTTGTCGGTGCGGAGCCTGTCCGACCGGCGGTTCTGGCAGCATGCGATCGGCATATTGATCCTGTACGCGCTGCTGGCGGCCTGGGCCGCATGGAGCGTGACCGGCGCGCCGGGCCTGGACGCCGCGGCGGTGCTGGCGCCGTTCGGCGTCACGGTCGGCGGCGCGCTGTTCGTGTTGCTGCCGTTCCTGCAATGCCGCCTCGACCACGGCACGTGGCGCGCGCCGTATCCGGAATTGTTCGATCACGCCTGGCAGAACGGCCTCACGCTGGTGCTGGCTTCGCTGTTCACCGGGATCTGCTGGCTGGTGCTGTGGTTGTGGTCCGGCCTGTTCTCGCTGGTGCACGTGGACTTTTTCCACGACCTGTTCTTCGAGCAGAAACCGTTCGCGTACCTCGCCAGCGGCCTGTTCGGCGGTCTCGGCATCCTGATCGGACGCACCCAGCAGCATCCCCTGCGCGTGGCGCGGCAGATCCTGTTCGCGGTGTGCAGGGGGCTGCTGCCGTTGCTCGCCTTCATCGCGATCCTGTTCCTGATCAGCCTGCCGTTCACCGGCCTCGCGCCGCTGTGGGCCACGCGTTCGGCAGCACGCTTGCTGCTGGGCCTGCTGCTCCTGCTGGTGACCTTCGTCAATGCCGTGCGGCAGGACGGCACGCAGGGCGAGCCGTATCCACGCGCGCTGCGCTGGTTGATCGACATCGCGCTGCTGGTTTCGCCCGTTTATGCCGCGCTGGCGCTGTACGCACTGGCCTTGCGCATCCACCAGTACGGCTGGACCGACCAGCGCTTCTGGGCCGTGCTGGCCGGCGTGGTGCTGGCGTGCCACGCCTGCGGCTACGCCGTCACGGTCGCGCGTCGCCGCGGCGAATGGCTGGCGTGGCTGCCGCGCGTCAACGTGGCGGTGGCGCTCATCGTGGTGGTGCTGGCGGTGCTGGCCAATTCACCGCTGCTCGATCCGCACCGGATCACGGTGGACAGCCAGATCGCACGCTTGCATGCCGGCCGCGTCGCGCCCGGCAAGCTGGATCTCGTTTATTTGCGCTTCGAAAGCGGCAGGCGCGGGTACGAGGCCGTGGCCGCGCTGGGCTCCGATCCGGCGATGCGCGCCGACCCCGTCGCGCTTGCGCAAGCCCGGCGGATCCTGGCCCGCCGCAGCCGCTGGATGTGGATGAGCGAGGCGCAGAAGAAACAGGTCACGGTGACCACCGTCGCGGAAGCTCGCGGGCTGATCCAGCCCGCGCCCGGCGCGGATGCACCCGACGACGCGTGGCTTCAGGCTCTGCTTGCAAAACGCCTGCAATCCAGCGGCTGTCTCGAGCGCGGCAGCGATTGCGTGCTGCTGACGCCGGATCTGCGCGGCGACGGACAGCACGAGAATCTGCTGTGCAATCTCGGTGGGGAAGGTTTCGTGACCTGCCAGCTTTCGGTCATCGATGCCGACGGCAAATGGAGGCAGGCGGGCTTTGTCACGCTGGCCGGCGTGAACAACAACTCGCAAACCATGCAGGAAGCGCTGCGTGCCGGCAAATTGCAGATCAAATGGCCGCGCTGGCCGGACATCCAAGCCGGTGGCGCCTCCGGAAGCATCGAAACCATATGCGATTGCGATTCCAGGCCGGGAACGCCCCCGCCTGCCGCAACCTCTTCGAGGCATTGATCACGGCACTTCAGGCGCGATTGGGCTGGATGCGCGCATAATGCGCGGTGTTGTGCGTTTCGCACAGGGACGAAGGACTGTCACCGACCGATGCCCGTCACGTCGCCCGCCGCAACGGCCCACGTCCTCGCCAACGGCGAGTACGCGGTGATGCTGACGGCTTCCGGCGCCGGTTGCAGCCGCTGGAAGGATCTCGCGGTCACCCGCTGGCGCGCGGACCCGACCTGCGACGATCGGGGCAGCTGGATTTACCTGCGCGACCGGCGCAGCGGCGCCGTGTGGTCGCCCACGCTGCAGCCGTGCGGCCACGGAAACGCGGTGCACGAGTTCGACGAGGTGATGGCGCGTTTCGCGCGTCGGGACGGCGATCTCGTCACCACGCTGGAAGTCGCGGTCGATCCGGAGCATCCGGTCGAGGTGCGCGGCGTGGGCCTGCGCAACGAAGGCCTTGCCGCGCGCGAGATCGAACTGACGTCGTACCTCGAACTGGTGCTGGGTTCTGCGCAGGCCGACGCTTCGCACCCCGCGTTTTCCAGGATGTTCGTGCAGACTGCCTGCGAGGACGGCGCGTTGCTGGCGTGGCGGCGCAGGCGCGGTCCGGACGAGCCCGAGGTGTGGGCCGCGCACGCGCTGATCGTCGACGGCGCGGAGCGGGGCAGGCGCCAGCACGAGACCGATCGCGCGCGCTTCCTCGGCCGCGACCGGACCCCGCGTTCGCCCCGCGTGCTCGCTCCCGGTGCGCGGCTGTCCGGCACCACCGGCACCGTGCTGGATCCGGTTTTCAGCCTGCGTACACGCGTGCGCGTGCGCCGCGGCGAAACCCGGCGTGCGGCGTTCGTCACCGCGGTGGCCGCTTCGCGCGACGAAGTGATTGCGCTGATCCGGCATTACCGCGATGCCGATGCCTGTGCCGCGGTGTTCGCGCGCGCATCGGAACGGGCGCCGCAGGCACTGCGCGCGCAGGGCATCGATGGGCAAAGGGCGCGCCGGTATCAGCGCCTCGCGGGCGCCTTGCTGTACCCCGATCCGGTGTTGCGCGCGGCCCCGGAAGCGATCGCGGCAGGCGAGGGCGGCGCCCCGGTGCTGTGGGCCAAAGGCATTTCCGGCGACCTGCCGATCGTGCTGCTCAGGATCGATGCTGCTGCGCAGACCGGTCTGGTCGAGGACATGCTGTGCGCGCAGCGCTTCTGGCGCGGCAAGCTGCTGCCGGCCGATCTGGTGATCGTCAACCAAGCCGAGCCGCCGCAGGCCGACGCGCTGGATGTCGCGCTGAAAAGTCTCGTCGAAAGGGAAGGCGGACAGCACGACAAGGCGCGGGGTTCGGTGTTCCTGCTGCGCGCCGATCAGCTCGACGAGCGTCTGGACAGGGGCATCACGGCTGCGGCGCGGATCGTCCTGCATGGCCGCGACGGGGATCCGCTCGCGCGGACGCTCGCTGCATCGGAGCCGGATGGCGCGGGTGCCGGCACCTGCAGGCTTCCGGACCGCACCCGCAACGACCGGAATTTCCGCCCGGACGGCTTGCCGAAACTGGCGTTTTTCAATGGATTGGGTGGCTTTTCCCGAGACGGTCGCGAATACGTGACGGTGCTTCGCGACGGCGCCAGCACACCGGCGCCGTGGTCGCATCCGGTGGCCAATCCCGATTTCGGATTTCTCGTCACCGCCACGGGCGGCGGTTATTGCTGGGCGGTGAACAGCCAGCAGAACGCGATCACGCCCTGGTCCAACGATGCGGTGAGCGATCCGCCGGGCGAGGTGTTCTATCTCCGCGACGAGGACGACGGTGCATGGTGGAGCGCGACCGCTTCGCCGATCCGCGTTCCGGGTGTCACCTACGTGTCGCGCTTCGGACCGGGTTACGCACGCTTCGAAACCTGCATCGGCGACATCGAATCGGAACTCTTGCAGTGCGTGGCGCCGCACGACCCCGTGAAGCTGTCGCGGCTGCGCCTGACCAACCGCAGCCGCCGGATCCGGCGGATCGCGGTCAGCCACTACGTGCAATGGTCGCTGGGCGCGATCGGCAGCGATCCGGCACCCGTCATCGTCACGGCGATCGACCGGCGGCGCGGCGCACTGTTCGCCCGCAATGCCTGGCGCGAGGAATTCACGTACGCGACCGCATTCGCGGCCTGCCCGGCGGTCGGCGTTTCGCTGACCGGCGACCGCACGGCATTCCTGGGCCGCCACGGCAGCCTCGAGGCGCCGGCCGTGCTGGCGAGCGGCGAAGCCTTGAACGGCGCGGCGGGCGCGGGACTCGATCCCTGCGCCGCGATCCGTTGCGTGGCGGAGCTCGCGCCGGGCGCCAGCATCGACATGACGTTTCTGCTCGGCGAAGCTGAGGACGAAGCCCGGGCCAAGGCGCTGGTCGATCGGTACCGCGGCGCCGATTTCGACGACATCCTGGCGAAATCGGCATCGCTGTGGGACGGGGTGCTGGGTGCGTTGCAGGTGAAGACGCCCGAACCGTCCGTCGATCTGCTGGTCAACCGCTGCCTGCCGTATCAGGTGCTGGCCTGCCGGCTGTGGGCACGCACCGCGTTCTATCAGGCCAGCGGAGCCTTCGGTTTCCGCGACCAGTTGCAGGATGTCATGGCGCTGTGCGCCACGCGCCCCGATCTTGCCCGCCAGCACATCCTGCTGGCGGCGTCGCGGCAGTTCGAGGAAGGCGACGTGCAGCACTGGTGGCTGCCGCCGTCCGGCAAGGGCGTGCGCACGCGCATCGTCGATGACCGCCTGTGGCTGCCGTTCGTGGCCGCCCATTACGCCGAGACCACGGGCGATGCGGCGATCCTGGAAACGCAGGTGCCGTTCCTGCACGGCGATGCGCTGCAGCCGGGCCAGACCGACGCGTTCTTCGCGCCGGCGAAAGCCGCGGCGCCGGCGACCCTGTACGAGCATTGCGCGCGCGCGATCGACGCCAGCCTCGTCACCGGCGCGCACGGCCTGCCGCTGATGGGAACCGGCGACTGGAACGACGGCATGAACCGGGTCGGCGCGGGCGGCAAGGGCGAAAGCGTGTGGATGGGCTGGTTCCTGATCAGGGTGATCGCGGATTTCGCGCCGCATGCGGAAGCGCGCCGCGATCCGCGCGCCGCGCGCTGGCGCGACCACGCCCGCGCGCTGCAGCTCGCGCTGGAAACCAAGGCCTGGGACGGCGCCTGGTACCGGCGCGCGTTCTACGACGACGGCACGCCGCTGGGTTCCTCGGCCGCTCCGGAATGCCGGATCGATTCGATCGCGCAATCCTGGAGCGTGATCAGCGGCGCGGGCGATCCCGGGCGCGCCGCCCAGGCGATGCGCGCGATCGATGAGCTGCTGGTGCGCGCGGAGGACGGCGTGGTCGCGCTGCTGACGCCGCCGTTCGACAAGGCGCCGCGCGACCCCGGCTACATCAAGGGCTATCCGCCGGGCCTGCGCGAGAACGGCGGTCAGTACACCCACGGCTCGATCTGGGCGCTGATCGCCTTCGCGCTGCTGGGCGACGGCGACAAGGCCGGCCAACTGCTGGCGATCTTCGATCCGGTCAGGAAGTCCGCGACGCCGGAACGCGCGGCGCGCTACAAGGTCGAACCCTACGCGGCGTGCGCCGACGTGTATTCGGTCGCGCCGCACGCCGGGCGCGGCGGCTGGACCTGGTACACGGGCTCGGCCGGATGGCTGTACCGTGCGATCGTGGAGTACATGCTCGGTTTCCGGTTGCACGGCGACCGGCTGCGGATCGAACCGTGCATCCCGCGCGGGTGGCGGCATTACTCGCTCGAGTACCGCTTCCGTGACGCCGTCTACACGATCGAGGTGGACAATCCGCGGGGTGTCTGCCGCGGCGTCGCCTCGTTCGAGGTCGATGGTGCGACGTTGCCGGACGCGCGCGCCGGCATCGCGCTGTCCGGCGATGGTGCCCGACATCGAATACGAGTGGTCTTGCGAAAAGGAAGCGGGTGATGGCCTCCGTGAAATCCGATGCATTCGTGTTCTTCGGCGCCACCGGCGATCTGGCCTACAAGCAGATCTTTCCCGCGTTGCAGGCGCTGATCAGGGACGGCCGGCTGGACATGCCAGTGATCGGCATCGCGCGCTCGGGCTGGTCGGTCGAGCAGTTGCGCCAGCGCGCGCACGACAGCCTTGCCGAGCATGGCGTGGTCGATCAGGGCGCCTTCGCCAAATTGTCGAAGCTGATGCAGTACATCGACGGCGACTACAACGACGGCCAGACATTCGCGCGGCTGCGTGCGGCGCTGGGCGGCGCACAGCATCCCCTGCATTACCTGGCCATTCCGCCCAGCATGTTCGTGCCGGTAGTGAAGGGCCTTGCCGCGTCGGGCTGCGCGCAGGGTGCCCGGGTGATCGTGGAAAAACCGTTCGGGCGCGATTTGAAATCCGCGCGTGCGCTGAACCGCACACTGCACCGCTGGTTCCGCGAGCAGGACATCTTCCGGATCGATCATTACCTCGGCAAGGAGCCGGTGCAGAACCTGCTGTATTTCCGCTTCGCCAATGCACTGCTGGAACCGATCTGGAACCGCCAGCACGTCGCCAGCATGCAGATCACCATGGCCGAGAATTTCGGCGTGCAGGGCCGCGGCAGGTTCTACGACGAGGTGGGCGCGATCCGCGACGTGGTGCAGAACCACATGTTCCAGGTGCTGGCGCTGCTGGCGATGGACCCGCCGGTGAACCGCACGGCCGACGCGATGCGCGACGAGAAGCTGCGGCTGTTCCGCTCGATCCGGCCGCTGAGGCCGGAAGACGTGGTGCGCGGCCAGTTCGACGGATACCGCAAGGAACCGGGCGTCGCGAAGGATTCGACGGTCGAAACCTTCGCCGCGCTGCGCCTGCACATGGACACCTGGCGCTGGGCCGGCGTGCCGTTCTTCATCCGCGCCGGCAAGCAGTTGCCGGTCAAGTGCACCGAGGTGATGGTGCGGCTGAAGAATCCGCCGCAGCGCGTGTTCGACGACGTGGACGGCGAGGCGGTGAACTACTTCCGTTTCCGGCTCAGCCCCGACGTGATCATTTCGCTGGGCGCGCGGGTCAAGCAGCCGGGCGAGGCGATGAAGGGCAGGCCGGTGGAATTGCTCGCCCATCGCCACATCCGCAAGGCGATGGAACCGTACCAGCGCCTGCTGGGTGACGCGATCGACGGCGACGGCGCGCTGTTCACCCGCGACGATTGCGTCGAGGAAGCGTGGCGGGTGCTCGATCCCATCCTCGACGATGCCGTACCGGTGCACCGCTACAAACCCGGCACGTGGGGTCCGCCCGAGGCGAACGCGCTGATCGCCGGCGCGGGCGGCTGGAACGATCCCAGGGTCGAGGCGCCGGAGGGTTGATGAGCGGCGCATCGCCCCTGGTGTTCCTGTTCGACGTCGACAACACCCTGCTCGACAACGACCGGGTGCACGACGACCTGGACCGGCACATCGCGCAGGTGTTCGGCCCGGAAGCCGCGAAACGCTACTGGGAAATCTACCAAGACCTGCGCGACAAGCTGGGCTACGCCGATTACCTGGGCGCGATCCAGCAGTTCCGGCTGGAATGCGGCGACGAGCCGCGCGCGCAGGACCTGGCCGCGTTCCTGCTGGATTATCCCTTCGCCGAACGCCTGTATCCCGGCGCGCTGGAAGCGATCCGGCACCTTTCGCAATTCGGTCCGTGCGTGGTCCTGTCCGACGGCGACGTGGTGCTGCAGCCGCGCAAGATCGACGTTTCCGGCATCGCCGATGCGGTGGAGGGCAGGGTGCTGATCTACGTGCACAAGGAACGCATGCTGGACGACGTGACGCGCCGTTGCCCCGCGGACCATTACGTGATGGTCGAGGACAAGCTGCGCGTGCTCGACGGCATGAAGCGCCAATGGCGCGAGGCGCTGACCACCGTGTTCGTGCGCCAGGGCCACTACGCCGACGATCCGGTCGCGCTCGCGGAATATCCGCCGGCGCAGATCGCGTTGAACGGCGTGGGCGAGCTGTGCACCCTGTCACGCGACGATTTTCTTCCCGAATCCCGCAAACCAACGGCCGCCACGGCCACGGAGTGAACCGATGAATCCGACCAGGCAATTGCACGACATGGGCCAGAGTCTCTGGCTCGACAACATTACCCGCGGCATCCTCGACGACGGCACGCTGGCGCGTCACATCGCCGACGACAACGTCACCGGGCTCACGTCCAACCCCACCATCTTCGACAACGCGATAGCCGGCGGCAGCGATTACGACCCGGCGATCGCCGATCTGCTGGCGCAGGGCCGATCGGGCGAACAGCTGTTCTTCGCGCTGGCGCTGCAGGACCTCACCCGCGCAGCCGATCTGTTCAAGCCGGTGTATCACGCGACCGACGGGGTGGACGGCTGGGTGTCACTGGAGGTCTCACCGCTGCTGGCCGACGAGACCGCGGCCACGGTTGGGGCGGCGGTCGCGCTGCACGCGCAGGCGCGGCGCGACAACCTGTTCATCAAGATCCCGGGCACACCCGCAGGCATTCCGGCAATCGAGGAATCCGTTTATCGCGGCGTGCCCATCAACGTGACCCTGCTGTTCTCGCGCGAGCAGTATCTCGCCGCCGCCGACGCGTGGATGCGCGGCATCGAGCGGCGGATCGCGGAGGGGCTGGAGCCGAACGTCGATTCGGTGGCGTCGCTGTTCATCAGCCGCTGGGACGTGGCGGTGCAGGACCGGGTGCCGGCGGAACTGAAAAACCGTCTGGGCATCGCGATCGGCCAGCGGACGTACAAGGCCTATTGTGAACTGCGCGACACGTCGCGCTGGAAGAAACTGGTCGCCGCGGGCGTGCATCCGCAGCGGCTGCTGTGGGCCAGCACCGGCACCAAGGATCCGAAGGCGTCGGACACGCTGTACGTCGAGGCGCTGGCGGCGCCCGACACCATCAACACCATGCCCGACAAGACGCTCAAGGCGTTTGCCGATCACGGCAAGTTGCGCGGGCCCTTGCCGAAGGACGGCGGTGAATGCGAAAAGGTGATCGCCGGATTCAGGGCAGCCGGCATCGACGACGCGCAGCTTGCGGGGCAGTTGCAGCGCGAGGGCGCGGCGGCCTTCGTGAAATCCTGGAACGACCTGCTGGGCCGGATCGCGCAGAAAAGCGCCGCGCTGGCACCCAGGGCGGCCGGAAGGGGAGCGCGCGCATGAAAGCCGCCGCTTCGCGACAACCGGATCTGCGCGAGTCGCCGGAGTGGCGGGCGCTGGAGAAACACTGGCAGACATTGCGCGGCACCACGCTGCGGCAATTGTTCGACGCCGATCCGAAGCGCGGCGAACGTCTTGCTGCCGAAGGCGCGGGCTTGTACCTCGACTACTCCAAGAACCTCGTCACCCGCGAAACCCTGCGCCTGCTGCAACGGCTGGCAAAGGCGCGTGGTGTATTCGCGCGCCGCGACGCGATGTTCCGCGGCGACAGGATCAACGAGACCGAGAAGCGCGCGGTGCTGCACGTCGCCCTGCGTGCGCCGCGCGGCGAAGTGATCCGGGTGGATGGCAAGGACGTGGTGCCGGAAGTGCACGCAGTGCTGGGCCGGATGGCCGCGTTCTGCGACAAGGTGCGTTCCGGCGAATGGCGCGGACACTCCGGCAAACCGATCCGCAACGTCATTTCCATCGGCATCGGCGGGTCCGACCTCGGGCCGGTGATGGCCTACGAGGCGCTGAAGCATTACAGCCGCCGCGACATGACCTTCCGCTTCGTGTCCAACGTCGATCCCACCGACTTCGTGGAGGCGACGCGCGACCTGGACGCGCAGGAAACGCTGTTCATCATCTGCTCCAAGACCTTCACCACGCTGGAGACGCTGACCAATGCCCGGGCCGCGCGTGACTGGTGCCTGCAGCAACTGGGCGGCAATGAGGCGGCGGTGGCGCAACACTTCGTCGCGGTTTCCACCAACGACGCGGAAGTGCGCAAGTTCGGCATCGACACCGCCAACATGTTCGGTTTCTGGGACTGGGTCGGCGGCCGTTACTCGATGGATTCGGCGATCGGCCTTTCGACCATGCTGGCGGTCGGGCCCGAAGCCTTCCGCGAAATGCTGGCCGGCTTCCATGCGATGGACACGCATTTCAGGAACTCGCCGGCCGAAAGGAACCTGCCTTTGTTGTCGGGCCTGATTTCGACTTGGTACAACGACTTTTTTGGCGCGCAGACCGTGGCGGTGCTGCCGTATGCGCAATACCTGAAACGTTTCCCGGCGTACCTCCAGCAGTTGACGATGGAGTCGAACGGCAAGCACGTCACGCTGGAAGGCGTGCACGTGGACTACCCGACCGGCCCGATCTACTGGGGCGAACCCGGCACCAACGGCCAGCACTCGTTCTACCAGTTGATCCATCAGGGCACCCGGCTGATCCCCTGCGACTTCATCGGTTTCTCGCAGGCGCTGAATCCGCTGCACGGCCAGCACGACCTCCTGATGGCCAACCTGTTCGCGCAGACCGAGGCGCTGGCGTTCGGCAAGACCCTGCAACAGGTGCGCGCCGAGGGAACGCCGGCGTGGCTGGCGCCGCACCGGGTGTGCGAAGGCAACCGGCCCACCAACACCATCCTCGCCGAACGGCTGACAC
>JAJPHQ010000029.1 GCA_021325195.1 Gammaproteobacteria bacterium
CCACCAGTTGTTGTTCATCTCGTTGACGCGGTCGATCAGGATGAAGCCGGGCTCGGCGTAGTCGTACGTCGAGACCATGATCATGTCCCACAGGTGCCGGGCCTTCAGGTGTCCGTAGATCTTGCAGGCCACCAGGCCGTCCTCGCGGACGATGTAGTTCTCGTGCACCGGCCATTCGCGCCAGATCACCTTGACCGGATCGGCGAGGTCGATCTCGTCCTTTTCCTTCACGTGCACCGGAAACACCAGCGGCCAGTCGGCGTCGGTCTCGACCGCCTGCATGAAGCCGTCGGTGATCAGCAGCGAGAGGGTGAACTGGCGCAGGCGGCCGTCCTCGCGCTTGGCGCGGATGAACTCGCGCACGTCCGGATGCGAGACGTCGAAGGTGCCCATCTGCGCGCCGCGCCGGCCGCCGGCCGAGGACACCGTGAAGCACATCTTGTCGTAGATGTCCATGAACGACAGCGGCCCGGAGGTGTAGGCGCCGGCGCCCGACACGTACGCGCCGCGCGGACGCAGCGTCGAAAACTCGTAGCCGATCCCGCAGCCGGCCTTCAGGGTGAGGCCGGCCTCGTGCACCTTCTGCAGGATGTCGTCCATCGAATCGGTGATGGTGCCCGACACCGTGCAGTTGATGGTGGAAGTCTTGGGCTTGTGTTCGCGCGCGCCGGCGTTGGACACGATCCGGCCGGCCGGGATCGCGCCCTGGCGCAGCGCCCACAGGAAGCGCTCGTGCCAGTGCTCGCGCAGTTCCGGCGTCGCCTCCACGTCGCTCAGCGCGCGCGCGACGCGCGACCAAGTGTCGTCGATGGTGGCATCGACCGGGTCGCCCTGCTTGGTCTTCAGGCGGTATTTCTTGTCCCAGATGTCCAGCGAAGCCGGCTGCAGGGGGACTTCCGTCACCGTCCGCGCGATCGGTTGCACACGCGCCGTACCCATTGTTCTGTGTTCCTCCTTGGGAAATGCTCAAGTCGCCCGTCTGGATGACGCCTCGGACGGCAAAAACTGCACAACGCCGCGCCGTGGCGCGACGGTGTCCGGTTCAAGCCTGCTGCTCGCGCTCCGCCGACCCTGGAAAGGTCTCGGGACACCGGTGGACCAGCCAGACCGCCATCTTCCGCGCTCCCCCGCTCGATACTTCCGGAGCCCAGCACTTGGGTAATTTTCCGAAGCCGGGCACAAGATGTTGTGATCGCGAGCGGGAGTCAACGGTACGCTCACCGGAACCCGCTGTAAAGTGTCGGCAACGTGCCCCGCGGCGTGGCAGGCCCCGGCGGTGTCTCCGGGTGAACCCGGAACCGCGCCGGATGGTCTTTGGGGAAACTCTTTCATCGGGTTTCGGGGCGGCACAGGGATGGGCCGCGCGCCAATCACGCACGCATTGGTTGCCCGTGCATGATTTGCCAAGCCGGATCCGGCGTGCCCTGACGCATCCTGGATGGATTTGTCCGGAGCTTCCTCGGCGGGTTGCCGAAAGGTATTGTCCGGCACCTCCCGGCGCCGCGGATCCGGACACGCGCTGGCGGGATTTTCCCCGACACGCCGGCGAAACCCGCCGCGCCGGCCGTTCGAAAACATCACCTTCATGCAGGAAGCCATCATGTCCGCAATGCTCAGAATCCGCCGCACGGGCCTGTCGGGCCTCGCGTGTGCGCTGTTGGTCCTCGCCGCCGCTCCCGCGCTGACCGCCGGCACCTTGCCGGAAGCGGTGGGCGGCCAGCCGCTGCCTTCGCTGGCGCCGATGCTGGCAAGGGTGTCGCCCGCGGTGGTCAACATCTCCTCGACCAGCCGGCACCGGGTGCCGATCAATCCGTTCTTCAGCGATCCCTTCTTCCGGCAGTTCTTCGGAATCCCCGACGTGCCCTCGCGCGAACTGGTGGAACAGTCGCTGGGTTCCGGCGTGATCGTGGATGCCCAGCACGGCTACATCCTCACCAACATCCACGTGATCGCCGGCGCCACCGACATCAAGGTCACGCTGACCGACGGCCGCACCTTCAAGGCCACCGTGATCGGCGCCGATCCGCAGACCGACATCGCGGTGATCCAGATCCACGCCCGGAACCTGACCGCGCTGCCGCTGGCCGATTCCTCCAAGCTGCGGGTGGGCGATTTCGTGGTGGCGATAGGCGACCCGTTCGGGCTGGGCCAGTCGGCGACCTCGGGCATCATCTCGGGGCTGCAGCGCCAGGACCTGCGGCGGAACGGCGTGCAGAACTACATCCAGACCGACGCCTCGATCAATCCCGGCAATTCCGGCGGCGCGCTGGTGAACCTGGCCGGCCAGCTGGTCGGGATCAACTCGATGATCTATTCGCCCTCGGGCGCCAGTGCCGGGCTGGGCTTCGCGATTCCGTCCAACCTCGCGGCGTCGGTCATGAAGCAATTGATCGAACACGGCCGGGTGGTGCGCGGCAGCCTCGGGGTGGAAGCGCAGGACCTCACCCCGCGCGTCGCCGCGGCGCTGGGCATCCATGCCTCGCAGGGCGCACTGATCACCGAGGTGATCCCGGGCTCGCCGGCCGCCAGCGCCGGCCTGCAGCCCGGCGATCTGGTGGTCAGCGTGGACGGCAAGCCGGTCAGCGACGCCCAAGACCTGCGCAACGCGCAGGGCCTGAAACCGCTGGGCAGCACCCTGCAACTGGGCGTCGAGCGGGGCAACCGGCATCTGGAGATCGACGCCAGGCTGACCGCGAACGCCAACGTGCTGCAGGGCGCGCTGCTGGATCCGCGCCTCGCCGGCGCCTCGTTCGTCGAACTGCCGCCCGACAACGATGACCAGGGCTACGCCGGCGTGGGCATCGACAGCGTCGCGCCCGGCAGCCGCGCCGCGCGCAACGGCCTGGCCGCGGGCGACGTGCTGGTCGGCGTCAATCAGGTGGCCACGCCCGACCTCGATGCGCTGCGCCGCGTATTCGCCATGCATCCCCGCCGTCTGCAACTGGCGCTGGTGCGTGACAGCCAGTTCCTGCAACTGGAGATCGGCTACTGAGGAGCAGGGGGCGCCGGCGCACGGCACGTGCGCCGGCGCACAACCTGAATCGCGGGATTTCTGTTGCGGCGGTTTTCGCGATAATCTCGCTCCCACATCCATTTCGAGTCACGGTATTCCGTTCATGTCCGTTCGTTCCCTGAGCCTGGTGCTCGCCTCGTTCTCGTTCGCACTCGTCACCGCCGCGGCCGGCGCCGCCACTTCCAGGCATCACCATCACGCCGCCACGCACAAGGTGAAGGAATCCGGGCCCGCGCTGATCGTGCGCGGCGACCAGGTCAGCACCAACGGCGTGGTGGACGCGGTCGCCAAGGCGTTCAGCGAGTCCGGCCAGGGCAGGCTCGAGCTGCAACCGTTCAGCACGATCTCCGGGATCGACGATGCACTGAACGGCACGGTGGACATCGCCGCCAGCGCGCGTCCGGCGTATTCGAAGCGCGCGCAGGAATCGGGCCTCACCTTCACGCCGGTGGCGTGGGACGCGCTGGTGCTGATCACCAATGCGTCCAATCCGGTGAACAACCTGACGCTGAAGCAGGTGCACGACATCTACTACGGCAAGATCACCAACTGGTCGCAGGTCGGCGGCAGCGACGAACCGATCGACCTGGACGGCGTGGCGTCACCGCTGGACGGCGTGCAGTTCAGCTTCCGCCGCCTGCTGTTCGGCAATGGCGACATCAACGTCGCGGTACCGCGGCTGTTCATCAACATCGACTCGCTGCAGCAGGAAGTGTCGCTGGACGGCAAGGCGCTGGCGGTCAGCACGCTCGTGCACGCGCATCGTCAGCAAGGCATCAAGATCATCCCGATCGAAGGCGTGACGCCCAGCCTCGCCACCCTCGAAAACGGCAGTTACCCGCTGCCGTTGACGATTTACCTGGCCTACAAGGCCGACAGTCCGAAGCTCGCGGAGATCCAGAAATTCCTCGCCTTTCTCGGAGACAGCCGTGCCAGCGACATCCTGCGCGCGCACGACTTGCTGCCGTGGGCGCAAGCCACCGTGTTGAACGCCAAGACCGAAATGGACCTGATCAACGCGGTCGGCGCGTACCTGGTGGCGGAAGGCCTGCCGGCGGCCGACGCACCGGGCAACGAGTTCGCGCGCCTGGCCGGCAGCCCGCAGGAAATCGCGCGCGCCGCGGCGCTGCAACAGGCAGCCGCCAAGGTGGTGGAGCAACAGAAAGCCGCTGCCGCGCAGGCAGCAGCCGTGGCTCCGCCGCCCGCGCCCGCGGTGACCGCCCGGTCTTACACCGTGGCCAAGGGCGACACGCTCTCGAAGATCGCCCTCAAGCATTCGGTCAGCGTCGAAGACTTGCGCAAGTGGAACCATCTGCACAGCGACATGCTGCAGATCGGGCAGGTGCTGCGCGTGTCGTCCGCGCAATGATGCGTTCCCTGGCACGCCCGCGGCACGTCGTGCGGCGCGCGCCGGGAAGTTTCACATCGGCGCCCGGGCCTTGCGCATGCACGGCCTGAGCGAGGATTCACGCAACCGCCGTGCGCTGCCGCTGACAGCGGTCGCGCGGGCGCACTGGCCGAAACTCGAAGCGCGATTGAGCGCGCGTCAGCGGCGCCAGGCCGCCGCCTGCGGGTTCGATGCCAGTCCAGGCAGCTTCTGCGTGCTGCACGACGCAGGCGGCGATGCCGCGCGCGTGCTGTGCGGCGTCGATCCCGAATCGCCGCCGTTCGCGCTGGGTGCGTTTCCGTTCCGCCTGCCGGCGGGGGACTACCGTCTCGAGGGTGAGGCGCTGTCGGCCGCGGACGCCGCGCTGGGCTGGTCGCTGGGCAGTTACCGTTTCGATCGTTACCTCGCCGGCGCGCCGTGCCAGCCCGCCCGGCTGCTGGTGCCGCGCGCGGTGCTGCGCGAAGTCGCGCCGCTGCTGGAAGCCATCACCCGGGTGCGCGACCTGGTCAACACGCCCGCGCAGGATCTGGGGCCGGAGCAGGTGTGTGAAGCGGTGCGCGCGGTCGCGAAGGCGCATCGCGCGCAATGCCGCGAATGGCATGGTGACGGTTTGCTGAAGGCCGGTTTTCCGACCGTGCACGCGGTGGGCCGTGCCAGCGACCGGCCGCCGCGGGTGATCGAACTGCGCTGGGGGCGCGTCGGCGATCCGCTGCTGGCGATCGTGGGCAAGGGCGTGTGCTTCGATTCCGGCGGCCTCGACATCAAGACCGCCGACGGCATGCGCTGGATGAAGAAGGACATGGGCGGCGCCGCACACGCGCTGTCGCTGGCGCAACTGGTGATGGACGCGGGCCTGGCGGTGCGGCTGCTGCTGATCATTCCCGCGGTGGACAATGCGATCTCCGGCGGCGCGCTCAGGCCCGGCGACGTGATCCGCACCCGTGCCGGCATCAGCGTCGAGGTGGACAACACCGATGCCGAGGGGCGCCTGATCCTGTGCGACGCGCTGGCCGCCGCGGTCGAGCAAAAGCCCGACCTGCTGATCGACTTCGCCACGCTGACCGGCGCCGCGCGCGTCGCGCTGGGTCCCGACCTGCCCGCATTGTTCGCCAACCGCGACGAGGTCGCCGCTGCGGTGTTGCACGCCTCGCGCGATCGGCACGATCCGGTGTGGCGTCTGCCGTTGTGGCAGCCGTACCGGATGATGTTGGCCTCGCCGTTCGCCGATACCTGCAACACCGGCGCCTCGCGCCACGCCGGCGCGATCACCGCCGCGCTGTACCTGCAGCGCTTCGTGCCCGAAACGGTGCCGTGGCTGCACGTCGATCTGTATGCCTGGAACGACGGCGACCGGCCGGGCCGGCCGCGCGGCGGCGAGGCGCAATCCCTGCGCGCCTTCCACGCCTTCCTGCGGCAGCGCTACGCGCGGCGCTGACGCGGTGTGTCCGCGGGAGGGAAGGCGCGGCGGGTCAGTTGCTGCTGCTCGCGCTGGGCGGCGGCGCGGGCGGGGTGGCCGGTGACGCGGTCGCGGAGAGCTTCAGGGCCTGCCTGGGGAGCACCACGTCGGCCAGTTTCACGTCGCTGTGGATCAGTGCGACCTCGTCGGCGAGGATGTGCGCGGCCTCGTCCAGTTCGGCATCCTTGGCCTGCTTGGCGGCCTTCTCGCGCGCGACCGACGCCTTGACGCTGCGCTCGCCCGGCTGCAGGCCGTCGTCCGGCCGCAGGATCACCGCGGAGACATCGCCCAGCGCTTCGCGGCGCGCCTTGAACGCGGCGTCCTGCGCGTCCTGCTGCTTGCGTTCGGCCAGGCGCACCTGGTAGTTCAGCGACACGCTCTTCTGGTCGTGCAGCTTGCGCGCGGCGGCGAGCTCGTCCAGCATCAGCTGCCACGACGGATCCCTGGCCACGCGCGCGTCGTGTGCGGCCGTCAGCTTGGCGACAAGCGGTTGCTGGTCGGCCACCGGCCTGTATTCCGCCGGCGCGATGTGCGTCCATTTCAGCGCGTTGGGATAGCTCGACTCGCCGTAATCCTTGAAGCCCACGCTGTGCGGGAAGGCGATGTCCGGCGTGACCCCGCGCAACTGGGTGGAATCGCCATCGACCCGGAAGAACTCCGCGATGGTCATCTTGAGTTCGCCGAACGCGGGCTTGTCGCGCATCGCGAGCCGGTCTAGGCTGGTCAGGTTCTGCACCGTGCCCTTGCCGAAGGTCTGTTCGCCGATGATCAGGCCGCGGCCGTAATCCTGGATCGCGGCGGTGAAGATCTCGCTGGCCGAGGCCGAACCCCGGTTGACCAGCACCGCCATGGGGCCGGCCCACGCCATGCTTTCGTCGGAAGTCTGTTCCTCGACCTGGCCGCGGCTGTCGCGCACCTGCACCACCGGACCCTTGCCGATGAACAGGCCGGTCAGCGAGGTGGCTTCGGACAGCGAACCGCCGCCGTTGTCGCGCAGATCGACCAGCACCGCATCGACCTTTTCCTTCTTCATGTCCGCCAGCAGTTTCGCGACGTCGCGGGTGGCGCTCTTGTAGTTGGGGTCGCCGCGCCGGCGCGCGTCGAAGTCCTCGTAGAAGCTGGGCAGTTCGATGACGCCCACCCTGATGACACGGCCGCCGTCCTTGATGTCGAGGATCTTCTTCTTGGCGGCCTGTTCCTCGATGCTGACCTTCTTGCGCACCAGCGTCACGAGTTGCGGCTTGGCGTCGGGGCCGCCCTCGGCGGGCAGGTACTCGATGCGCACCACGGTGCCCTTGTGGCCGCGGATCTTGTCCACCACGTCGTCGATGCGCCAGCCGACCACGTCGGTGATCGGTCCGCACGGGCCCTGGCCGACGCCCACGATGCGGTCGCCGACCTCGAGCTTGCCGGATTTCGCGGCCGGACCGCCCGGCACGATCTCGCGGATCACGGTGTATTCCTCGTGCTGCTGCAGCACCGCGCCGCTGCCTTCCAGCGACAGCTTCATCGCGATGTCGAAGTTGGTGCTGGCGCGCGGCCCGAAGTAGTTGCTGTGCGGGTCGATCGCCATCGCGTACGCGTTCATGAAGGTCTGGAACACGTCCTCGCTGTCGAGCTGGTGCACGCGGTCCAGGAAGTTCTCGTAACGGTGCTCCAGCGTCTTGCGGATGTCGGCATCGTCCTTGCCGGCCAGCTTCAGGCGGATCCAGTCGTTCTCCACCCGCTTGCGCCACAGGTCGTTGAGCGCGGCGGTGTCGGGTGCCCACGCGGCCTTGTCGCGGTCGAAGGTGTAGGTCTCGTCGGTGTCGAGGTTGAAGCCCTTCTTCAGCAGTTGCAGCGCGTACTGCGTGCGCTCTCCCGCGCGCTGCTCGTACAGGTTGAAGATCGCGAACGGGATGGTCATGTCGCCGTTCCAGATCGCGTCGTCCAGCTTGTCCTTCGCGTAGGCGAAGTGGTCGATGTCGGCTTGCGTGAAGAACAGCTTCTCGCCATCGAGGGCGTCGAAATAGCCGTCGAAGATCTTCTGCGACATCGCGTCGTCGAGCGGCAGCGCCTCGTACTGGAAGCGCGTCAGCAGACGCGCGGCGAGGATCGCGGCCTGGCCCTGGTCGGCGGTCGGCTTCAGCACCGGCGCCGGCGTCATCGTGTAGCGGGCGACCGGCGCGGTCAGCGCGCTGGCCGACGAGGCCGGACAGTTCGCGTCCGCAGGGGTGGTGTCTGCGTAGGCGGCGGAGAAGGCGAACAACGCGATCAGGACGGCGAACAAACGCTGCAGCATGGAAGATCCTTGGCGGCTTGACGGGAAACCGGACGCGTGCGCCCGTGCGCCGGGGTTCGGGAAAAAACGCGCCAGCGGTTCGCTGGCGCGTGGACGGGACATCTCGGCCGCACCCCGGATGCCCGCGGCCAGGCGGGCGGGCGGGACTTCGCTGCGGGCGGGCAATCCGCTCATGTTGGTGGCCGGCCCGCGCTCATGCCGCACCGGCAGGCGCGATGCGCCCGCCTTCCGTGGGTCGGATCGTTGCAATGTCGGGCAGGAGAGGTTCGGCGGTTTGCGGTGACAGGCCGAACTGACGGCACAACTGCGCAATCAGCACATCCTCGACGTCGGACAAACGCGACGTTCCGCCCAAGTCTATCACTTGCGTGACCGCAAGGCCCGCGTAGCCGCAGGGATTGATGCGCCGGAACGGTTCCAGGTCCATGGCCACGTTGAAGGCCAGGCCGTGAAAGGTGCAGCCGCGCCGCACCCTGAGGCCCAGCGCGGCGATCTTGGCGTCGGCCACGTACACGCCCGGCGCGCCCTCGCGGCGCGCGGCCGCGATGTTCCATTCCGCCAGCGTGTCGATGACGGCCTGCTCGATCCGGTGCACCAGTTCGCGCACGCCGATCCCCAGCCGGCGCAGGTCCAGCAGCGGATAGGCCACGATCTGGCCCGGTCCGTGGTAGGTCACCTGACCACCCCGGTCCACCGGGATCACCGGAATGGCGCCCGGCGCCAGCACGTGCTCCAGCCTGCCGGCCTGGCCCAGCGTGAACACCGGATCGTGTTCCAGCAGCCACAGTTCATCGGCGGTGCCGGCGCCGCGCGCGTCCGTGAATGCCTGCATGGCACGCCATGCCGGTTCGTAGGGCTGGCGCCCGAGCCGGCGGACGAGCAACGGCCGGGACTCGGGACTCGGGACTCGGGACTCGGTATCCACGCGGAGAGACACGTCAGGCAAAGCGATGCTCGATCTCCAGATTGGGTTGCGGCAAACCGCTTGCAATGCCCGAACCACGTAGCTGACCCGGCATCGATCCGCAGGCGGCGGCGCGGCATGGTGGCAGGAACGGTTTCAGGCTTTTCCCGATTCCCGCTACAACGTGTACCGGATATCCGGATCGGCGCGCAGCGCGGCGTGCGCGGCTTCGTATTTCTCGCGGGTGGGGCAGGTGAACACCACGCTCACCGACACGTAGTTGCCCTCCCGCGAGGTGCGTTCGCGCACGCTGGCTTCCAGCACCGACAGGCCGAGCCCGCGCAGGATCACCTGCACGCGCTCGCGCAGGCCCGCGCGGGCGTTGCCCATCGCGGTGATCTCGAAGCTGCCCGGGAACTGGAAGCCCTGGCCTTCGTTCTGCGGCTGGATGTCGTCGATGTCGCGCATCGCTGGCCAATGCCCGTGTCGGTAGCGGTGAATATGGTGGCGCGGGCATCCCTTGCCAACCGTCCGCGCCGGGACGAGCGGCGCGGACGCTGGTCCGTTCAGGGTGTGCTGGCCGGCGGCGCGAGGCTGGTGGCGGGCGCCACCGTCACGGTGGGCGCCGGGGCGGTGGTGGTGCCGGTGCCGTGGTGGAACCACAGCAGGATCGCATCCCACAGCCGCTTGAAGAAGCCGCCGCGCGGCGCGTCGTTCAGCGCCACCAGCGGCTTGTCCGCCAGCGGCTTGCCGTCGAGGGTGACGTGCAGCGTGCCGACCTGCTGACCCTTGGTGAACGGCGCGATCAGGGTGGCCGGCATGTCCACGGTCGCCTTCAGTTCACCGTATTCGCCGCGCGGGATCGTCACCAGCACGTCGTCGGTCACGCCCAGCGGCAGGGTGTTGGACTCGCCCTTCCACAGCCGCGGCGCGGCCAGCGTCTGGCCGGCGGCGTACAGCTTGTGGGTGCGGTAGAAATTGAAGCCCCAGTTGAGCAGCGCCTCGTCGCCGCTGGTGGCGTCGCTCATGGCGTTGCCGCCCATGGTCACCGCGATCAGGCGCATCTCGCCGCGCCTGGCCGAAGCCGCGAGGCAGAAGCCGGCGTCCTTGGTCGAGCCGGTCTTGATGCCGTCGACGGTGGGATCGGTCCACAGCAGCGTGTTGCGGTTGTGCTGGGTGATGCCATTCCATTCGAACGACTTGATCGCGGAGATCTTGTACTGCTCGGGGAAGTCGCGGATCAGCGCGCGCGACAGGATCGCGATGTCGCGGGCGGTGCTGTAGTGATCGGGCGCCGGATAGCCCGATGCGTTGACGAAATGGGTGTTGTCCATGCCCAGCCGTTTGGCATAGGCATTCATCAGTTCGGCGAAGGCCGGTTCGGTGCCGGCGGTGTGCTCGGCCAGCGCGATCGCGGCGTCGTTGCCGGACTGGATGATCATGCCGTAGAGCAGATCCTTCAGCGGCACGTCCGAATTCAGTTGCAGAAAGCTGGTCGAACCGTCGGTGCTGGCGCCGCCGGCCTTCCAGGCGTGTTCGCTGATGTGCACCTTGTCGTCCATGTGGATCTTGCCCGCGGCGATTGCGGCGGCCACCACGTACTCGGTCATGATCTTGGTCAGCGACGCCGGCGGACGCCGCGCATCGGGGTCCCTGGACGCGAGGATCTGGCCGTTGGCGTAGTCCATCAGCACCCAGCTCGCCGCGTTGGGCTGCGGCGGCGGCGGGATCGGCGTCTGCGGGATGGTCGGTACCGGCCTGGGCGGGGCCGACGAAGGCCCGGGCGGCAGCGGCGAGGTCTGGGCAAACGGTGCGCCGCTGAGCGCGGCCAGCAAAACGACAGGCAGAAAGCGCGCGATGTTCATCAGGGTCTCTGGGTTGCAACGGGGAAATTCACGGCGCGTGACGCGCCGGCAACAGCCGGCTACTGTACCGCGACACTGGGATGAGGCAAGCCGAGCGCCTCCAGCCGTGCGGTCAGGCGGTCGGTCTCGTCCACGCCGGACAAGGGTCCGATCTGCACGCGTTTCAGGGCGCGTCCGCCGACGTCGGCGTCCACCACCCGCACCGCGCCCACGTCGAGCGCGCGCAGCCGCGACGCCAGCCGTGCCGCATTGTCCGGATCGGCGAACGCGCCCACCTGCAGGTACAGGCGCGGCCTGTCGCCCGCCTCCGCGGCCGCCGTCACCGGCGGCGGTTGCGCGCCCGGCCGCGAGGGATCGATGCCCTGCACTTCGACCAGACCGGTGCCCCTGGGCCAGATGCCGATCCGCACCGCCGCGGCGTAGGACAGGTCGATCACGCGGTTGGGCATGAACGGTCCGCGGTCATTGACGCGCACGATCACGCTCTTGCCGTTCTCGAGATTGGTGACGCGCGCGTAGCTGGGCAGCGGCAGCACCTTGCTGGCCGCGGTGAACTTGTACACGTCGTAGGTCTCGAGATCCGAGGTCTTGTAGCCGTGGAACTTGGTGCCGTAGTACGAGGCGATGCCGCGCTCGTCGTAGCCCGCGGCGCTGGGCAGCACGTGGTAGGTCTGGCCGTTGACGGTGTACGGCGTCTTGTTGCCGTAGGGCGAAAGCGGCTCGACCCTAGGCACCGGTTCCGGCAGCGCGGCGATGTCGATGCCGCCGCCGTCGGGCGTGGAATCGAACTGCTGGCGGTAGCGGCTCGACTGCGGAAGCTCGACGTTGTCGTGAATGCCGCCGCGCGCCTCGCCGCCGCGCTGCCGTTCATGACGCACGGGATTGCCGGAACACCCGGCCAGCGCCAGCAATGCCAGCGGCAATGCCGCACGCCACCACCCTTTCATTGCGCGGGTGCCTCCGCGGCGCCCTGCGCGATCGCGTCGGCGAGCTGCGCGACCGCCATCGCGTACAAGGGACTCCTGTTGTAGCGCGTGATCACGTAGAAATTGTGGAAGGTCAGCCAGTATTCCGGCCCGTCCGCGCCATCCAGCGTCAGCAGACTGGCCGGCCGGCCGGGATCTTCCCGCGCAACCGGTGCGTAGCCCGCGGCGGTGAACTGCTCCACCGGCAGGTGCGGGGGGCCGTCGTCGTATTTCGGCGGCGGTGCGGCGGTGGCGCTGGGCTGCGTGCGCACCGTGATCGGCGCGCCCGGCTGCCAGCCGTGCGCGGCGAAGTAATTGGCGATGCTGGCGAACGCATCGGGCAGCGAGGCGTTCAAGTCGATCCGTCCGTCGCCGTCGCCGTCCACCGCGTAATCGCGGATGCTGGACGGCATGAACTGGCCCAGTCCCTCGGCGCCGGCGTACGAGCCGTACAGCCGGTCGATCGGGCCGGGCAGCTTGGCCGCGGGCAGTTCCAGCAGCGTTTTCAGCTCGCTCCGGAAGTATTGCGCGCGGGGCGGATAGTGGAAGGCCAGCGTGACCAGCGCATCCAGCACGCGATAGCTGCCGGTGTTGCCGCCGTAGTCGGTCTCCACGCCGATGATCGCGACGATGATCTCGGGCGGCACGCCGTACTGCGCGGCGATCTGCGAGAGCAGCGCACCGTGGCGGCGGTAGAACGCGATGCCCGCCGCGATCCGGTCGGGATTGACGAAGATCGGCCGGTACTGGCTCCACGGCTTGCGTTCGGCCGGGCGGCTGATCGCGTCGAGGATGCTCTGCTTGACCTGCGCCGAATCCAGCAGCGCGTTCAACGCGGCCGGGCTCTTGCCGGTGTCGGCGGCGACCTCGCGCACCAGTTCGGCCTGGCCGGGATGGGCTGCCACGCCCGTGTCGGCCGCCGGCGGCGGGGCGGCGGAGGACGGGGTCTGGGAGG
This sequence comes from Gammaproteobacteria bacterium, assembly GCA_021325195.1. Taxonomy (GTDB): domain Bacteria; phylum Pseudomonadota; class Gammaproteobacteria; order Xanthomonadales; family Rhodanobacteraceae; genus 66-474. Next base: position 12,827 of record JAJPHQ010000029.1, read on the forward strand.
AAGCGGCGACCGGCAGCATGCCGGGCAGGATCAGGGCCAGCCACAACACTCGGAACGACGAAGACATGCGCTGGCCGGGCTCTCGTGCAGTTCGGAACAGGCGGCGTCAGCCTAACATGCACGATTGATTTGTCGATGCTCGGCGGGGTGCGGAATCAGGACAGGGAGGTCCCTCGACCCGGCAGCGCCGCTCGCCGGAAACGGACGCGTCCGGCGCTGCGTCGTCTGCCAAGGAAGCTCTGAACAAATCCATTCAGGATTTGCCAGAGCACGCCGAATTCGGTACACGCCCGAATTCGGCTTCGCAAATCAAGCACGCATTGGCCGCACGTGCTTGATTTGCGGGCGGCACGTCCCTGTGCCGCATGAAAACTCTGATGAATCAGAGTTTTCCTAGCCGCGCGCGAACAGGCTGCCGTGGGCGGGCAGCCGCAAGCGCTCGCCGTCGAGCGTGCCTTCGACCAGCCCGTGGCCGTGCAACGGTTGCAACGGGCCCGGCAGCGGGAACGCCAGTTCGACCGCGTGCGCGGAGAGATTGAACGCGGCCAGCACGCGTTCGCCGTCGAGCTCGCGCACGAAGGCCAGCACCGGCTCGGGCGTGTCGAGCAGCCGGATCGCGCCGCAGCGCAGTGCGGGCTGTCCGCGCCGCCAGTGCATGAAGCGGCGGTAGCCGTTGAGCGCGGAATCCGGATCGGCCTGCTGCCGCGACACCGCCAGCGCGCGATGTTCCGCCGGCACCGGCAGCCACGGCGCCGTGCTGCTGAAACCGGCGTGTTCGCCGTCGTGCCACGGCATCGGCGTGCGGCAGCCGTCGCGTCCCTTGAACTCCGGCCAGAACGCGATGCCGTAGGGATCGCGCAGCGCCTCGTAAGGGAGCTCGGCCTCGGTGAGTCCCAGCTCCTCGCCCTGGTACACGCACACCGACCCGCGCAGCGAGCAGACCATCGCGGTGAGCTGGTTGGCCATCGTGGCGGACGCGCGGCCGCCGCCCCAGCGCGTGAGCACGCGCTCGACGTCGTGGTTGGAAATCGTCCAGCACGGCCAGCCTTCGGTCATCACCGTTTCCAGACGGCGCACGGTGTCGCGGATGTAGGCGGCGCTGAAATCGTCGGTGAGCAGCTCGAAGCTGTAGCCCATGTGCAGGCGATGGCCGCGGGTGTATTCGGCCGTCGTCGCCAGCGAGTCCTCGGAGGAAATCTCGCCCAGCGCGGCCACGCCCGGATAACGGTCCAGCTGGGCGCGCAACTCCTCGAGGAAGGCCAGGTTTTCCGGTTGGGTGTTGTTGTGGAGGTGGTACTGGAACGCGTAGGGATTGTCGGCACGGAAGCTGCGGCCGTTGCGCAGCGCCGCCGGCTTGGCCGGGTTGTCGCGCAGCCGCGCGTCGTGGAAGCAGAAGTTGATCGCGTCCAGGCGCAGGCCGTCCACGCCGCGATCCAGCCAGAAGCGCACGTTGTCCAGCACCGCGGCGCGCACCTCCCGCCGGTGGAAATTGAGATCCGGTTGCACGGCCAGGAAATTGTGCAGGTAGTACTGCCTGCGGCGCGGTTCCCACTGCCACGCCGGACCTCCGAACAGCGACAGCCAGTTGTTGGGCGGCGTGCCGTCGTCCTTCGGATCGGCCCACACGTACCAGTCGGCCCTGGGGTTGTCGCGGCTTTCGCGGCTTTCGCGGAACCACGCGTGCTCGGCCGAAGTGTGGCTGAGCACCTGGTCGATCATCACCTTCAGCCCCAGCGCGTGCGCCTTTGCAAGCAGCGCGTCGAAATCGGCGAGCGTGCCGAACAGCGGATCGACTTCGCGGTAATCGGCGATGTCGTAGCCGAAGTCGGCCATCGGGGATTTGAAGAACGGCGCGATCCAGATCGCGTCCACGCCCAGCCCCGCCACGTAGTCGAGCCGCTCGATGATGCCCGGCAGGTCGCCCACGCCGTCGCCGTTGGTGTCCAGGAAACTGCGCGGGTAGATCTGGTAGATGACGGCGCCGCGCCACCACGGTGCATCGGCCATTGCAGAACCTCGGGGCAGGGGCCGCGCAGCGGACACGGCCGCCGCCGGCAAACGTGGTGCAGCTTAACGGCAGGTGCGGCCGATCCCGCAGGGGCGTGCATACGTATTCACGGATGCTGCACCTGCGTGATGCGCGGTGCGCGCAGGGGCAGGCGCGGAGACACGAACCCCGGGTGCACACCTCGCAGCCACGGCGCGCGGCGCGATGTCCCGCCGCCTGCGCTTGCGCGATGTTGCGGCGCAAGAAGCGGGACACGGCTCCGCCATGAATACGTATGCAGGAATGCTGCGCGCCGGAAACACGCGCCTACCATGCGGACGCGCGAGGCAGGCGCCGGTTCCGCGGCGGTGTTCGCCGCCGGTCCGTGCCGGGACAACGACATCGTCTTTCGACGGGGAAGCGAAACATGCAACTCAAACGCAACGTGATGGCGCTGGCGCTGATTTCCGCCGGCATCGGTTTCGCCGGATGCAGCAACGTCGCCTTCGCGGCGGCGGCCGCGGCCACTGCGCAGGGTCAGGACCAGTCGCCCGCGAACGCGAATCCGGGCAGCCAGAACGCCCCGAACACCGCCGGCAAGGGCGAAAAGAAAAACGAGAAGAAGAAAGCCGAAAAACAGGTCACCCAGTTGCAGGCCATCAACGTCAGGGGTTTCGCGGGCAGCATCCAGAACTCCACCGCGATCAAGCGCAACGCCGACGAGATCGTCGAGGCGGTCTCCGCCGAGCAGATCGGCAAGCTGCCGGGCACCAGCATCGCCGACACGCTGGGCCGGCTGCCGGGCCTCGCGGTGCAGACACTCAGCGGACGTCCGCAGGTGCTGACGATCCACGGACTGGGCCCCGATTTCAGCACCGCGCTGGTCAACGGCCGCGAGCAGGTCAGCACCTCCAACAACCGCGACGTGCAGTACGACCAGTATCCCTCGAGCTGGTTCAACAGCGTGGTGGTGTACATGAGCCCCAGCGCCGACCTGATCGGCCAGGGCCTGTCGGGCACGGTGGACATGCGCACGATCCGTCCGCTGGAACAACCGCAGCGCATCGCCGCGGTGAACGCGCATTACGTGTGGGACAGCCTTTCCACGCTGTCGCCCGGCCCGGGCGTCAGCGATCACGGTTACCAGGTGAACGGCGTGTACGTGGACCAGTTCGCCGACCACACCTTCGGCGTCACGCTGGGCGTGGATCTGGAATCGAATCCCGCGCAGATCGAGCACCAGGCGCCGTGGGGCTATCCCACCGACGCCAACGGCGACCTGGTGGTGGGCGGTTCCAAGAACTACGGCATCTCCGACCAGTTGAAGCGCACCGGCCTGCTCGCCACGCTGCAATACCAGCCCAGCCAGAATTTCGTCAGCACGCTGGACCTGACCTACGACAACTTCCGCGAGACCCAGCAGGCCAAGGGCATGGAGTTCCCGCTGTTCTGGGGCAACGGCAGCGTGCCGCCGCCGCCGACCCTGGTGCCGGGCAACGTGATCGACGGTTTCGTGCAGAGCGGCGTGTACGAGAACATCGACACCGTGGTGCGCAACGACTACAACCGCACCAACGCCAAGGTCTGGAACATTGGCTGGAACAACAAGTACCGCTTCAACGAGGACTGGTCCGCCGAGATGGACGCCAGCTATTCGCGCGCCGACCGCCGCGACATGCTGCTGGAAAGCTACACCGGCACCGGCTACTACTATGGCCCGGACGGCCACGGTCCCGGCGACACGATCGATTTCAGCGAACTCGCCAACGGGCTGCTGTACGTGAATACGGCGCAGAATTACACGCAGGGCCTGGTGCTGACCGATCCGCAGGGCTGGGGCCACGGCAACACGCCGCCGGTGGTGCAGGCCGGCTTCATCAACGCGCCGCGCACCAACGATTACCTCGCGCAGCTGCGCCTGAGCGTCAAGCACGATTTCATGGGCGGGCCGCTCTCCAGCATGGTGTTCGGCGTGAACCGCGCCACCCGCAACAAGAACTACAACATCGACCAGGATTTCATCGTGCTGCCGAACGGCGCCCAGACCGCGCCGATCCCGACGTACGGCGTCGGCGATCCGCTGGCGTGGATGGGCGTGGGCCCGCAGGTGGTTTACAACCCGTTGCCCTTCCTCACCGACGGCACCTACCAGTTGTTCCCGACCTCGCTGTCGTCGATCGGCGTGCCGCCCAACTGGAAGGTGCGCGAGAACGACATCACCCCGTACGTGCAGTTCAACCTCGACACCAGCCTTGGCCAAATGCCGGTGCGCGGCAACTTCGGCCTGCAGGTGGCGCACACCGGTGAATCCTCGCAGGGCCAGCGCGTGGCGGCAGGCACCAGTTCCACCGGCTCCTCGATCGTGACGCTGGTGCCGGTCTCGGGCGGCACCAAGTACACGCGCTGGCTGCCCAGTCTGAACCTGGTGTTCGGTTTCTCCGACAGCACCGACCTGCGCGTCAGCGCGGCGCGGGTGATGGCGCGTCCGCGCATGGACCAGATGAGCGCGAGCCTGTCGATCAGCGGCAACATCACGCACCTGGCCTCGACCAACCCGAACCAGGCCTACTTCAGCGCCTCGGGCGGCAATCCCGAATTGCTGCCCACCATGGCCGACAGCTACAACATCAGCCTCGAGCACTACTTCTCGAGCCCTTCGGGCTACCAGTGCGGCGGCGCCGATTCCAGGACCTCGGAACTGTGCCGCGGCGGCGGTGGTTACGCGGCCCTGTCCGCCTATTTCCTTAGGCTGCGCGACTACATCAACCCGAACGCGGCGTTCCTGTACAACTTCGCGCCGTTCGTGGGTGCGTTCCTGTCGCCCGCGCAGCAGCAGGAACTGGGCACCACCTACGGCATCGTGTCGGGCCCCACCAACGACGGTCACGGCAGCGTGAGCGGCGTGCAGGGCACGCTCAGCCTTCCGCTGGGCATGCTGACGCCCTGGCTCGACGGCTTCGGCGTGATCCTGAGCGGCGACTACACCCGCAGCAGCGTGGTCTATGCCGGCAATCCGCAGCCGGTGACCGTGCCGGGCCTGTCCAGGTGGGTGATGAACAACACGCTGTACTACCAGCGCAACGGTTTCGAGGCGCGCATCAGCCAGGACTACCGCAGCAGCTTCCTGGGCGAGGTGCAGGGCATCAGCGCCACCCGGATCCTGCAGACGATCATGGGCGGTCACACCTACGACGCGCAGGTCAGCTACACGATCCAGGACGGCCGTTTCCGGGGCCTGACCTTGCTGCTGCAGGGCTCCAACCTCACCAACAAGAAGTTCATCACCTTCCAGAACGACGATCCGCGCCAGGTGCTGACCTGGGAGGAATACGGCCGCCGCTATGATCTGGGCGTGTCGTACAAGTTCCAGTAGGCCGGCGTGATCGCCCCATGAGCCCCGTTGCATGCCCGGCGGCGTCACGCCGCAGGAAACGCCCTCCATGAACGACGCAGCGATCCGGCGGCTGGTGATCGTGGGCGGCGGCACCGCCGGCTGGATGGCGGCCGCGCTGCTGTCGCGTGCGCTGGATTCGCAGCTCGAGATCTGCTTGGTCGAATCGCCCGAGATCGGCAGCATCGGCGTGGGCGAGGCCACGATCCCGCAGATCCGCCACGTCAACACCTTCCTCGGCATCGACGAAGACGACATGCTGCGTTTCACGGGCGGCACGTTCAAGCTGGGCGTGCAGCTCAACCACTGGGGCCAGCGTGGCGATTCCTATCTGCACGCGTTCGGTGACGTGGGCCTGCCGCTGGGCCTGCTGCCGTTCCACCATTACTGGCTGCGCGGCCGCCGGCGACCCGGTGCGCAAAGCCTGTGGGCATACTCGCTCAACGCTGCGGCGGCGGCGGCCAACCGCTTCGCGCGGCTGGACAGCGTGCCCGATACGCCGCTGGGCGGCATCCGCTACGCCTATCACTTCGACGCCGCCCGCTACGGGCAGTACCTGCGCAGGCAGATCAGGCCCGGCACGGTGCGGCACACCGAGGGCAAGGTGCTGGAGGTCAGGCTGCGCGGCGAGGACGGCTTCATCGAATCGCTGCGGCTGGACAGCGGCGAGATCGTCGAAGGCGATTTCTTCATCGACTGCTCCGGTTTCCGCGGCCTGCTGATCGCGGGCGCGCTGGGCGTCGGCTTCGAAAGCTGGCAGCACTGGCTGCCCTGCGACCGCGCGCTGGCGGTGGCCAGCGAACGCAGCGGGCCGATGCGGCCCTACACCCAGGCCAGCGCGCGCACGGCCGGCTGGCAGTGGCGCATTCCGCTGCAGCACCGCACCGGCAACGGCCACGCCTATTGCAGCCGCTTCATCAGCGACGACGAGGCGGCCGCGCAGCTGCTCGCCAACCTCGAAGGCGAACCGCTGGGCGATCCCCGCCCGCTGCGCTTCACCGCCGGCATGCGGCAGCGGCAGTGGGAGCGCAATTGCCTCGCGCTGGGGCTGGCCGCGGGCTTCATGGAGCCGCTGGAATCCACCAGCATCCACCTGGTGCAATCGGGCGTCAGCCGCCTGCTGGCGATGTTCCCCGACCGCTATTGCGACCAGCGGGTGATCGGCGAGTACAACCGCCAGACCCGCTTCGAATACGAGCGCGTGCGCGATTTCATCGTCCTGCACTACAAGGCCACCGAACGCGACGACACGCCGTTCTGGCGGGAATGCGCTGCGCTGGACGTGCCGATCGAACTGGCGCGCCGGATCTGGCTGTTCCAGCGCACCGGCCTGATCTTCCGCGAGGCCGACGAGCTGTTCGCCGAGACGAGCTGGCTGCAGGTGATGCTGGGCCAGCGCATCGAGCCGGCGCATTACAACCCGATGGCCGACCAGCTGGACGATGCGCAACTGGATGGCTTCCTTTCCGACATCCGCACCCTGGTCGGCCGCGTGGCGAGCCGGCTGCCGCCGCACGACGAATTCGTGGCGCGCACCTGCGGCGCGCCGGTGACGGCGGATGCCTGAGCGGCCGCGGCTCGTCCGCAGCGGCCAGCCGCCGAATGCACGCAGGCGGTGCGTGCGCTGCCTGTCGGTCCTGTTCGGGTGCGTGCTGGCGCTGGCCGCGCAGGCGGCGCCTGCACCCGCGGCAACGACGCAGCCGCCTTCCGGCGTGTACTACGAAATCTTCGTGCGCAGCTGGTACGACAGCAACGGCGACGGCATCGGCGATCTGGACGGTGTCACCGCCAGGCTCGATTACCTGCAAAGGCTGGGCGTCAGCGGGATCTGGCTGATGCCGATCAATCCCTCGCCCAGCTACCACGGCTACGACATCACCGACTACTTCGCGATCAATCCGCAATACGGCACGCTGGCTGACTTCGAGCGGCTGCTGCGCGCGGCGCACCGGCGCGGCATCAGGGTGATCCTGGACCTGGTGGCCAACCACACCAGCAATCGCGCGCCGTGGTTCGTCGCCGCGCGGGATCGGCGCAGCCCGTATCACGACTGGTACACCTGGGCCACGCCGGAGACCGACCTGAAGCAGATCAGCGCCACCGGTGGCTATGCGTGGCACGCATTGCCCGACGGGCAGCCTGATTCAAAACAATATTACCTGGGCGTGTTCACGCGCGAGATGCCGGACCTCGATTACGACGACCCGGCCGTGCGCAGGGAGATGATCGCGGTCGGGAAATTCTGGCTGAAGCAGGGCGTCGATGGGTTTCGTCTGGATGCCGCGCAGCACGTTTATCTGAACTTCGAGACCGACTGGAACAGCCCGACGGTCCTCGAGAAAAATCTGGACTGGTGGCGCGAGTTCCATCGCGGCATCGACGCGGTGAACCCGCACGCCTGGCTGGTGGGCGAGGTCTGGCAGCAGAATCCGGATGACCTGGCGCCGTGGATGGGCGCGCTGGACGCGACGTTCGATTTTCCGCTGGCCGCGCGCCTGATCGAAAGTGCCAAGACCGAATCAGACCGCGACATCGGCGCCGCGCTGGAGCGCACCGATGTGGCCTACCGTGCGGTCGCGCAGGGCCGCTTCGACAATGCGCCGCTGCTGTCCAACCACGACACCGAACGGGTGATGAGCCAGCTCGACGGCAATCCCGATCACATGCGCGTGGCCGCCGCGATGCTGCTGACCCTGCCGGGGCATCCCTTCATCTATTACGGCGAAGAGCTGGGCATGCGCGGCGAAAAGCCCGACCCGCACCTGCGCGAGCCGATGCGCTGGTACCGCGCCGGCAAGGGGCCCGGCGAGCCGGCCTGGGAAGGCTGGAGTGCGGGCGATGGTCCCGCGGTGTCGGTCGAGGCCGAGGAACAGGATCCCGCCTCGCTGCTGAACTGGTACCGGATGCTGATCGGCTGGCGGCGCGACATTCCTGCATTGCGCGACGGCGCGGCGCGCGACTGGCGTGACGGCAACCGGCAGGTCACCGCGTGGGAGCTGGACGACGCGCACGGCGACGTGCTGGTGCTGCACAATCTTTCCGGCAAGCCGCAGACGATCGCGCTGCCCGCGCAACGTTTCCACACGCTGCGCGAACACAGCCGCGCGGACACGCTGCTCGAACACGGCAAGGTGACCTTGCCGCCGTACGGCAGCGCAATTTTGCAATGACTTCGCCCGAGACACACTCACCACGTCGTCATTCCGGGGCCGCCCGCGCTCTTTGCGGGCGGAACCCGGAATCCATTTTTTTTCGCAATCATCAAATCAAAATGGATTCCGGATCGCCGCTTCGCGGCGTCCGGAATGACGAATAAAAATTCCCATTCCGGATTTGAAGCGAAGGACAGACATAGATGACCGCAAAACTTCGCGCATTCGCACTCATTCTGCTGGCCAGCACCTTCGCCACCGCCCACGCATCCGTCACGCTGGAACTGCGCAGCGTCGGCGACCGTGGCTTCGAGCTCGCACAGGACGACGCCACGACCTCGGTGCAACTGGTGGCGCCCGGCGTGCTGCACGTGCACTACATGCCCATGGGCAACAGGACGCCCCCGAGCCTCGTGATCGATCCGCAGCGCACGCCGGCAACGACGTTCAAGCCCGGGGTTTCGCGTCATGGCGATGCAGTCACGTTGCGCTCGGCGCGAATGGTCGCCCGGTGGGATCCGAAAACCGCCACGCTGACCGTCAGCGATGCGCAAGGACACGTGCTGCTGCGCCAAACCGACCTCATGGCGCTGTCGCAGGAACGCATCGTTCTCGAACATGCGCCGGGCGACGCGCTGTACGGCATCGGCGGCTTCGAGGCGAACACGCCCGTGACGGGACTGCTGCGCAGCGGCAAGCAGATCGCACGGGCCGGCAAGCAGGGCCACGCCGGCGCGCCATTCGTGTGGAGCACCGCCGGTTGGGGCGTACTGGTCGATTGCGACGGCGCGCAGTTCGATCTGGCGAACGCAACGGTCGCGGTCAGCGGTTTCCAACGCCCCGATGCCGATTACTACATCCTGGCCGGCAGGCCCGGGCAACTGTTCGGCGAGCTGGCGGACCTGAGCGGCCATGCGCCGCTGTTCCCGAAATGGGCGATGGGCTTCACCAACAGCCAGTGGGGCAGCGACGAGAAGGAACTGCTGGACATCGTCAAGACCTATCGCGCCAGACACATCCCGATCGACAACTTCACGCTGGATTTCGACTGGAAGGCGTGGGGGCAGGGCGACTACGGCGAGTTCCGCTGGAATCCCGAGAAGTTCCCGGACGGCCCCGGCGGCAAGCTCGCGAAGATGCTGGCAGCCGAAGGCGTGCACCTGACCGGCATCATGAAGCCGCGCCTGCTGCTGGATACCGCCGAAGGACGCTATGCCACCGCGCATGATTTGTGGATTCCGGGCCAACAGCCGTACCAGGATTATTTCTCGCACAAGCTGGCCAAGGAGCTGGATTTCGACAAACCCGAAACCCGGCGCTGGTTCGGTCGTCTCGCGATCAAGTACGCGTTCGACGAAGGCATCGCAGGCTGGTGGAACGACGAGGCGGATGTGTACGGCAAGGCGGAGAAGCTCACGTCCAACACGCAGTTCCTCAACATGCAGCGCGCGCTGTACGACGCCCAGCGTGCAGCCAGCAACCAGCGCGTATGGTCGATCAACCGCGACTTCTGGCTGGGCGCGCAGCGCTACGCGTACGGTCTGTGGTCGGGCGACATCGACACCGGTTTCGCCAGCATGGCGGCGCAGCGCACGCGGATGCTGAGCGCGATCGACGTGGGCGCCATGCAATGGGGCATGGACGGCGGCGGTTTCAACGGCCATCCGTCCGACGAGAACTACGCGCGCTGGATCGAGTTCGGCGCGTTCACGCCGATCTTCCGGGTGCACGGCACCTTCGGCGAGAAGCGCCAGCCGTGGGTGTACGGGCCGGTGGCCGAAGCAGCCGCGACCGCAGCGATCCGGCTGCGCTATGCGCTGCTTCCGTACGTCTACGCGTACCAGCATCGGGACAGCGCGAAGGGCGTCGGTCTGGTGCGGCCGCTGACCTTCGACTGGCCGGACGATCCGAACGTGCGCGACGACGTCGATGCGTGGCTGTTCGGCGACTGGCTGCTGGTGTCGCCGGTGGTCGAACAGGGCCAGACGTCGAAGCGCATCTATCTGCCCGCCGGAACGTGGACCGAGTGGTTCACCGGCAAGGTGTATGCAGGCGGGCGGACCATCGAGGTTCCGGTCGACAGCAAAACCTGGCGCGACATCCCGCTGTTCATCCGTGATGGTGCGATCATTCCCCTGCAAGCGGTGATGGACTACGTGGGCCAGCATCCGGTCACGACCGTGACGGTGCAGGTGTTTCCGTCGGACCACGCCACGCGCTTCGATTATTACGACGACGATGGCGAAACCTACGATTACGAGCAGGGCCGCCATTACCTGCAATCGCTGGCGGTGAAAAAGCAACGCAATTCGATCGTCTTCACGCTGGGCGCACCCTCGGATTCGTACCGGCCTGCCCTGCGCTGGTACCTGCTCGCGATCCACGGCGGTGCGGCGCGGGCCGTGCGCGTGGACGGCGAGCCGCTGGCTGCCGCTGCCTCGGTCGATGCGCTGAAGCATGGCGATGCACGGGGTTGGGTGGATGGCCATGACCCTTACGGCCCGGTGACGTGGGTAACACTGCCCTCGAATGCGGCAGCCGAAGTGGACATCGAGACCCGCTTGCCATGAGCCTCCTTGCCGTGCTGCTGCTCGCGGCCGGCGCGGGTGCCTCGCCGCCGCCGGCGTGGCACGACAGCCTGCACTGGCGCGGACAGGGCGTCGGCATGATCGCGCAACCGGACGGCGGTTACCTGTTGCACTCGGCACGGGGCGAACGCCGCATTCCGGCGCCGCCGCTGCGGGTGCACACCGCGAGCGTGCTGTTCGACGGCCTGTTTGCGATGGCGCAGGACGACCTCCGCCTCGATTCGGTGACCTCGATCCGCGACGGCGCCTACGACCACGGACAACCGATACCCTGCACATGCTTCGAGACCGGCGCGAAGTGGCCCTACGTGTGGACGCGCGACCTGTCGTATTCGGTGGATCTGGGATTGTGGCGCTTCGATCCGGTGCGCTCGCGCAACGGGCTGTTGTTCAAGCTGTCGGGGGTTCGCGTGCCGGGCGTGCCGCAAGGTTTGTATCCGATGCAGGACACCGGCTCCGGCGGAAGCTGGCCGGTCAGCACCGACCGGGTGGTGTGGTTCCTCGGCGCGCGCCACCTGCTGGACGACAAGGCGTTCGCCGACGAGGTCTGGCAGGCCCTCAACGACACCCTGGCGCAGGATCGCGAATACACGTTCGATGCGCGGATGGGCCTGTATCGCGGCGAGACTTCGTTCCTCGACTGGCGCGAACAGACCTATCCGGCATGGATGGCGAACGACGTGGTGCCGATCGCGCAGTCGTTCGCGCTGTCCACCAACGTGCTGCACTACGAGGCATTGCGCCTGGCCACAAACATGGCGAAGCAACGCGGCGACGACCGCGCGCAGCAATACTCGGCGCAGGCGGATGCGCTGGAGCGGGCGATCAACGCGCGCTTCTGGCGCGCCGAGCGCGGGATGTACATGAGCTATCTCGGCGGCGACGGCACGCCGTACGACAGCTACGATCTCCTGGGCATCGCGCTGGCGGTCACCAGCGGCGTGGCCGATGGCGCGCGGGCGCGGCAGTCGCTGGCGGACTATCCGGTGTGGCCGGCCGGCAGCCCGGTGATCTGGCCCGAGCGCGCCGACCAGCCGGTCTACCACAACCGCGCGATCTGGCCGTTCGTCAGCGCCTATGCGCTGCGCGCGGCACGCAAGGCGGGTGCCCCCGCGCTGATCGCGTTCCAGATCGAATCGCTGATGCGCGGCGCCGCGCTGGCCGGCTCCAACATGGAGAACTACGAACTCGTCACGCAGGCGACCCACGTCGATGACGGCAAGCTCGGCGGCCCGGTGGTGGATTCGCCCCGGCAGCTGTGGTCGGTGGCGGCCTATCTCGACATGGTGATGGAAGGCGTGTTCGGCCTGACCGACGACGGCAGCGTCGAACCCGAACTCCCGGTGTCGCTGGTGCCGATGCTGTTCGGCGCGCGCGCCGCGATCACGCTGCAACTGCCTGACCGGAGGATCACGCTGCAACGTCCGAAGTCGATGCACGGCAACCTGCTGGTGGCGGACACCACAACACGATCCGGCGATGCAACCATCGTCAGGCTCAAGGCCATCACGGCGCCGACGATTCCGCTGCGCACCGGCGCACCGATGTACGCGCCGCCGGCGCCGGATGCGCCCGCCGTCGTGCGCAGCGGCGATCGGTGGATCGTGCGGACGTCCCGTCGCGGCGTGCTCTACCTCAACGGCCGGCGGTCGGGAAACATCGATGGACCGCTCGCCGTGCCCGTGACCCACACGCTTCAATGTTTCAGCGTCACGCGTGTCGGCAACGGTGGTCTCGAATCGCTGCAGAGTCCGCCGCGTTGCGAAGGACCCGTTGCCGCCGTCACCGGCGCCTGGCCGCGTGCGTGGACCGCACCCGGCGTCGGCCGCTACCGCGTGTGGCTCGACTATCGCAACGACCACGGCCCGATCAACACCGGCATCAACGCGGCGGTGAAACGCATGGCGATCCGCTGCGACGGCGGTCCGGTGCAAACCGTTCCCGTCGTGATGCCGCACAGTGCGGGCATGCAGCCGTCCACCACGGCCGCGTTCGACGCAAAGGCGGGCGCCCGCTGTTCGTTCGCGCTGGAGCAGGGCTTCAACATGAGCTTCCTCGCACACAACGCGCATTACACCGGCGGCGAGGGCGGCAGCGGCGGGCCCCTGAACGAGGCGATGATCGGCGCGTTGCGGATCGCGCCGTGGGCCGCGCAGGACGGCACGCCGTGAACCGCAAGCCCGAACTCACGTTCCGGCAGATCTGGAACATGTGCTTCGGTTTCCTTGGCATCCAGTTCGGTTTCGCGCTGCAGACCGCCGACGTCAGCCGGATCTTCCAGACGCTGGGCGCCTCGCTGGAACAGATTCCGCTGTTGTGGGTGGCCGCGCCGTTGACCGGCCTGATCGTGCAGCCGATCATCGGCCACTGCTCCGACCGCACCTGGGGACGGCTGGGCCGGCGCCGGCCGTACTTTCTCGCCGGTGCGCTGCTGGCGACGCTGGCGTTGCTGTGGATGCCGAACGCCGGTGCGTTGTGGGGCGCGGCGATCCTGCTGTGGCTGATGGACGCCACCTTCAACGTGGCGATGGAGCCGTTCCGCGCCTTCGTGGCCGACCAGTTGCCGCTGCGCCAGCGGCCGCTCGGCTACCTGATGCAGAGTTTCTTCATCGGCGCGGGCGCGGTGATCGCGTCCATGCTGCCGTGGCTGCTGGCGCATCTGGGGGTCGGCAACGTGGCGGCGGACGGCGGCATACCCGACACGGTGAAGTACTCGTTCTACGCCGGCGGTGCGGCCATGCTGGGGACGGTGCTGTGGACGGTGGTCAGCACGCGCGAATACCCGCCGGAACAATTGCTGGCCTTCGATCCGGCGGGCGGCAGCGCCGAAATGCCGCCCCTGCGCGGCATCTGGCGCAACGGGGCCGCGTGGCTGCTGGCCGGCATCGCCGTCGCGTTGCTGATCGGCCATTACCGCCTGCGGCAGGAAACGTATCTGCTGGCCGCCGGTCTCGCCGTCTATGGCCTGCTGCTGATCGGCTACCAGGCGGCGCTGATGCTGCGTCCCGTGCTGGCGCACAGGCGCGGCGTGCTGGGCCACGTGCTGGGCGACCTGCACGCGGCGCCCCCGGCGATGCGCCAGCTTGCGTGGGTGCAACTGTTCTCGTGGTTCGCGCTGTTCGCGATGTGGATCTACACCACCGCCGCGGTGGCGCAGGTGCAGTACGGCGCCACCGACGCGCACTCGGCGATCTACAACGAGGCGGCCAACTGGGTGGGCGTGCTGTTCGCCGTGTACAACGCCTGGGCGGCCGCGGCGGCGCTGCTGATCCCGCTGATGGTGCGCCGCTGGGGCCTGCGCGCCAGCCACCTGGTCAACCTGTGGCTGGGCGGCGCGGGGCTGATCGCGTTCCTGTTCATCCGCGATCCCCACTGGCTGCTGCTGCCGATGGCGGGCGTGGGCTTCGCCTGGGCGTCGATCCTGTCGCTGCCCTACGCGATGCTCTCCGACAACCTGCCCGCCGCGAAGATGGGCGTGTACATGGGCATTTTCAATTTCTTCATCGTGATCCCGCAACTGGTCGCCGCCAGCGTGCTGGGCGAACTGCTCAGGCGCTGTTTCCACGACCAGCCGGTATGGGCGCTGGCGGCGGGCGGCGTCAGCCTGTTCGTGGCGGGGCTGTGCACGCTGCGCGTGCGCGCTCCAGGGCGGACCGCGCCGATCGTCGATCAGGCGGTGTGATGCCCCGGCGTGCTGTCCCGCCATTCCTTTGCGAAATCGGCGCGTTCCCGGGTCCGGTCCGGGACGGCCTTGCCGTGCCCTGCCGGACACGCGAACCCGTGGCGAATTCGCAAGATTATTGACGGGAAGGCCCATTAGGATGTGTGCCGCGGAACGGGCTCGTGCGGCAGCGGGGATGAAGGGAAAAGCCACATCGTTCGACATCGCCCATCTGGCCGGGGTCTCCCAGCCCACGGTGTCGCGCGCGCTGCGCGGCAGTCCGCTGGTCAGCGAGGAGACGCGCCGGCGCGTCCAGTCCGCCGCCGAGGCGCTGGGCTACAAGGTGGACAAGAACGCGTCCAACCTGCGCCGCCAGCACAGCGGCACGTTGGCGCTGCTGCTGTTCGAGGATCCCACCGCGGACCACTCGCACATCAATCCGTTTTTCCTGTCGATGCTGGGTTCGATCACCCGCGCCAGCGCCCAGCAGGGCTACGATCTCCTGATTTCGTTCCAGCAGTTTTCGCGCGACTGGCACGCCGACTTTGCCGGCTGCAAGAAGGCCGACGGCATCATCCTGCTGGGCTACGGCGACTACCAGTCGCATCGCGACAAGCTGGAGAAACTGGTGGCCCAGGGCACCCGTTTCGTGCGCTGGGGTGCGGTGCTGCCGGGGCAGCCGGGCGTCTCGATCGGATGCGACAACTTTCTGGGCGGCAGGATGGTGACCGGGCACCTGGTCGAGCAGGGCTGCCGGCGCATCGCGTTCCTGGGCGACGCCACGCCGCACTATCCGGAATTCCACGAACGTTACCGCGGCTACGTCGAGGCGCTGCGCGCAGCCGGCCTGCCGGTGGACGAGACGCTGCGCGCCGATGCCGAAAGCACCGAGCGCGCCGGCTACGAGGCGACGAAAACCCTGCTTGCGCGCGATGCGGCCTTCGACGCGCTGTTCGCGGCCAGCGACCTGATCGCGATCGGCGCGATGCGCGCGCTGGTCGAACACGGCCTGGGCGTGCCGCGCGACGTCGCGCTGGCCGGCTTCGACGACATTCCGGTGGCGAGCTTCGTCCGGCCCGCGCTCACCACCGTGTTGCAGGACACCGGCAGGGCCGGCGAATTGCTGGTCGATCACCTGCTGCGCCTGATCCACGGCCGCAGCGCCGAGAGCATGATGCTGCCCGTGGAGCTGAAGGTGCGGCAGTCCAGCCTGCGCATGATGCGGGGGAGGCGCGCGCGCTGACGGGTGGTCGAAAAGGGGCTGTCCCCGATCGGGTCCGGTGCGGGCTCCGCACGTTTGCAACGCACCGAGTCCGCCACACGCCCGGCACATGCATGATTGATTCGCGGGCGGCACATCCCTGTGCCGCATGAAAACTCCGATGAATCGGAGTTTCCCTAACAGGTTGTTGAGAAAGTGCTTTCCTGCACTTGACTCGCGCCATCCATGGCGCTCGCCCTGCGGGCCAGCTTCGCTGTTCGCATCCGCTCCTGCGGATGCAGTCTCGACGTCGCGAGTCCGGCACATGTCCGGACTCGCTCGACGGATCAAGCGCTTGCGCGCTTGATCCGCGGCGGGCCATCCGTGGCCCGCGCTTGGCAGGGTGTTTCTCAACACCCTGCTAAGCCACCCATTTCCTGTGCGCGTGGATCGACATCACCACGCCGAAGCCGGCCAGCAGGGTCACGGCGGAAGTGCCGCCGTAGCTGACCAGCGGCAGCGGCACGCCCACCACTGGCAGCAATCCCGAAATCATCCCGCCGTTGACGATCACGTACACGAAGAAGGCGAGGCCGAAGGCGCCCGCCAGGATGCGCGAATAGGTGTCGCGCGCGTTGGCCGCGATCCACAGGCAGCGTCCCACGATGAAGGCGTACAACGCCAGCAGCACCAGCACGCCGATCAGTCCGAACTCCTCGCCCAGCACGGCGAAGATGAAATCGGTGGTGTGCTCGGGCAGGAATTCCAGCCGCGACTGGGTGCCGTGGTGCCAGCCCTTGCCCAAGATGCCGCCGGATCCGACCGCGATCATCGACTGGATGATGTGCCAGCCCGAGCCCAGCGGATCGCGCTCGGGGTGCAGGAAGGTCAGCACGCGCTCGCGCTGGTAGTCGTGCAGGAAATGCCACGCCACCGGCGCGGCGGCGGCCAGCGCGCCCAGCATCGCGCCGATCTTCCACCACTGCAGCCCGGCGAGGAACAGCGCGAACACGCCGGCGGCGGCGACCAGCAGCGCGGTGCCGAGGTCGGGCTGCTTGACGATCAGCGCGGACGGAATCACGATCAGCAGGCCCACCACCAGGATGTCGCGCCAGCGCGGCGGCAGCCGGCGCGGGTGCAGGTACCACGCCACCATCATGGGCATCGACAATTTCAAGAGTTCCGAAGGCTGGAAGCGCAACGCGCCGAGATCCAGCCAGCGGGTCGCGCCGCGGCCCTCACCCAGCACCATCACCACCAGCAGCAATCCCACGCTGAGGAAGTAGAACCAGGGCGTCCACGCGCGCAGCAGCGTCGGCGGGATGCGCGAGATCGCCACCAGCAGCACCGCGCCGATCAGAAAACGCGTGGCCTGCCCGAGCAGCATGGCGTTGTTGAGGTCGCTGGCGCTGTACAGCACCGTCAGCCCGATCGCGGCCAGCACGCACAGCGCGACCGCCAGCGGCAGGTCGATGCGCGGGCGCGAGAAGATCCGCCGGCCCAGCCGGTACGCGCGGGTGGACAGCGTGGCGGCGAGCGCGTTCATCGTGTGACCGGCACCCCGGCGACCGTGCCCTCGGCCGATGCGGTCACCGGCACGGGCGGACGCTGCGAAGGCGGCGTCTCGGCCAGCCACGCATCCAGCATCTTGCGCGCGATCGGCGCGGCGTCGCTGCCGCCCCACGCGCCGGCTTCCAGCGCCACCGCAATCGCGATCTGCGGATGGTCCGCCGGCGCGTAGCAGATGAACCACGCGCGGTGGCGCTTGGCGAGGTAGGCGTGGCTCTTGTCGGTGTTGTAGGCATTGGTGGTGCGCGAATAGCGTTCGGCGGTGCCGGTCTTGCCGGCGATCCTGTACGGAAAGCCGTCGCCCAGCCCGTACGCGGTGCCGCGCGGGTCGTACACCACGCCCAGCATGCCCTGCCGCACCGCCGCGAGATCGGCGGGAGCGTGCGTCAACTGCCGCGGCGGGTCGGGCGTCACCGGCAGCTCGGGCGAGTCCGGGCCGTCGCTGGTCGCGCGCACCAGGTGCGGCGTGTGCGCCTCGCCGCCGTCGGCCAGCGCCGCCAGCGCGTGGGCCATCTGCAGCGGCGTGACCATCCAGTAGCCCTGGCCGATGCCGGCGATCACCGTCTCGCCGGGGAACCAGGGCTCGCGGGAAATCTTGCGCTTCCATTCCGGCGAGGGCAGCACGCCGCCCGATTCGTCGGGCAGGTCGATGCCGGTGGGCCTGCCGAAACCGAATGTCGAAAGAAAGGCGTCCAGCCGCTGGATGCCCATCTTGTACGCCAGCGAATAGAAATAGGTGTTCACCGACTGGGTGATCGCCTGCACCAGATCGACGCGGCCCGCGCCGTAGCGCTGGTCGTCCCGGAATCCGCGCGAGTAACCGGGAATGTAGAACGTGCCGGTGGACAGCACCGTGTCGGAGGGATTGCGGAAACCGAGTTCCAGGCCCGCCAGGCCGATGAACGGCTTGATGGTGGAGCCGGGCGGATAGCCGCCGCGCATCGCGCGGTTCAGCAGCGGCTTGTCGGGATCGTCCAGCAGCGCGGAATAGTCGCCCTGGCTGATGCCGTTGACGAACAGATTGGGATCGAAATCCGGTACCGTCACCATCGCCAGCACGTCGCCGTTGCGCGGATCGATCGCGACCGCCGCGCCGGGCCGGCCGTCGAAGGCCGCGATCGTGGCGCGCTGCAGCCGCTCGTCGATGGTGAGGTACAGGTTCTCGCCCGGCTTGGCGGCCACGTGCTGCAGCACGCGCAGCGGCCGCTGCGCGGCATTCACCTCGACCAGTTCGTAGCCGGGCGTGCCGTGCAGAATGTCCTCGTACTGTTTTTCCAGCCCGGTCTTGCCGACGTGGGTGGTGCCGGCATAGCGGTCCGGGTCGAGGCGTTTCAGGTCGTTCTCGTCGATCCGCCCCACGTAGCCGATCACGTGCGCGAACTCGGGGCCGTAGGGATAGTTGCGGGTGAGGTAGGGCTGGATGCTGACGCCCGGGAACTGCCAGGCATTCACCGCGAAGCGGTCCATCTCCGATTCGGTCAGGCGGAACTTCAGCGGCACGCTCTCGAACGGCCGGTGCTGCTTCAGGCTCTGCTTGAAGCGGCGGATGTCGTCGTCGGTCAGCGGCACCACCGCGGACAGCCGCTGCAGCATCGCGTCCATGTGCCTGATCTTGTCCGGCACCACGTCCAGCCGGAACGCCGGCACGTTGTCGGCCAGCAGTTTCCCTTCGCGGTCGTAGATCAGGCCGCGCGGCGGCGGCAGGTGGCGCAGGCGCACGCGATTGGCCTGCGCGCGCGTGGAGTATTCGCCATGCTCGTACACCTG
This sequence comes from Gammaproteobacteria bacterium, assembly GCA_021325195.1. Lineage (GTDB taxonomy): Bacteria > Pseudomonadota > Gammaproteobacteria > Xanthomonadales > Rhodanobacteraceae > 66-474. The sequence continues at coordinate 32,143 of JAJPHQ010000029.1, forward strand.
CAGATAGACGAAGCGGCCGGCGACGACCAGCAGCGCCGCCAGCATGATCGCTAAGCCGGCCAGCGCGCGGCGGCCGAAGCGCGCGGATTCGGTGCGCCCGTCCGGCAGTTCGCGACGCGGATTCATGTCTCCTTCGCCCCGCGCAGCCGCGCGTTCAGGTCATCCAGCAGCAGGAACACGAACGGCCAGATCACCGCGCCCACCGCCGGCGCCAGCCACGACAGCGCCGGCATCGCGGGATCGCCCGCGAACACCCGGATCAGCACCTGCAACACCTGGTTGTTGAGCAGCAGCAGCAATACCGCCAGCGACTGCTGCCACATCGGGAAGAAACGCAGCCGCGCCCGGAAACGCAGCACGATGAACACCAGCACCGCCAGGCGCAGCGCCTGGTCGCCCAGCAGCGCGCCGTTCAGCAGGTCGGCGCCCAGTCCGACCAGGAACGCCAGTCCGATGCTGGTGCGATCGGGGGTTTCCAGCGACCAGTAGATCAGCACCAAGGCGGGCCAGTACGGTTTGAGCGGCTGGATCGCGGTGGGCAACGGCATCAGCATCAGCAGCAGCGAGAGTGCAAGACTGCCGGCGAAGATCCAGCCCTGGGCGCGTGCGCGGTTCATCGTTGCGTCACCGCGTCGTGCTTGCCTGCCTCGCCCGCCTGCGTCGGTCGAAGCCGTGCCGGCTGAGGGTGAGGCAGGATGCCGATCGGGAGCTGCGCCATGGACGGCTGCTTGCCGGATGCAACCGGAGCCAGCGCCGCCGGCGGTCCCACCAGCGGCGCCGGCGCGGGCGGACCCACCGGTTCGGGCTGGTCGCGCAGCAGCAGCACCTCGCCGCTGCGCGCCAGTTGCGCGGCCGGTGTCGCCAGCGCGCGCATGAACATGCCGGACGGATCGCGCTGCAGCTTCGTCACGCTGCCGACCGGGAAGCCGGCCGGAAACCTTCCGCCCAGCCCGGAGGTGAAGAGCCGGTCACCCGGCTTCACGTCGGCCGACAGCGGCAGGTCCGAGACCACCAGTTCGTCCGGCGAGCCGGTGCCGTGCGCGATCCCGCGCAGGCCGGTGCGTTCGATCACCACCGGCACCGCGTGGTCGGGGTCGGTGACCAGCAGCGCGACCGAGGCATGCGGCAGGGTCTCGACGATCTGGCCCATCACCCCGTGCGCGTCGATCACCACCTGGCCCACGTGCACGCCCTCGTCGGCGCCCACGTCCAGCATCACCCGGTTGTGCGCGGGACCCAGTTGCACGTCGATCAACCGCGCCAGCTGCACGTCCATCCCCAGCATCTTGCGGGTGTCGAGCAGCTGCTTGAGGCGTGCGTTCTGGCTGGCCAGTGCGCCCATCCGGTTCAGCCGCGCCTGCGCCAGCAGCAGCGCCTCGCGCAGGCGGTTGTTCTCGTCGAGCAGGTCGCGTCGCTGGGTGAACGCGGCACGCGCGTCCTGCACCAGTTCGGCGGGCATCGCCGCCAGCTTGTACACCGGCACGATCACCGCCGCGGCGGCGTAACGCACCCGGTGCAGCCAGCCGTTGCGGTGGTCCAGCACCATCAGCACCGCCGCCAGAGCCAGGTACGCGATCAGCCGCAGGGTTCCCGCCGCCGCGTCCGAGAAGATCGGAGTGGTTTCCTTGGTGGGGAGCGCCATGGCGGAAAAGCCGTTAGACGGGAGACGGCAGACGGGAGCAGAGCTTCACGCAAGGCCCGACGAGCGGATGCGAGATCCGTCGCATCCGGCGTTTCCCGTCCGTCTCTTCCCGTCTCCCGCCATCCTACTCCGACGTGAAGAAGTCGTTGCCGTGCAGGTCGATCAGTTCCAGCGCGCGACCGCCGCCGCGGGCGACGCAGGTCAAGGGATCTTCGGCGACCTGCACGTGCAGGCCGGTTTCCTCGGAAATCAGCTTGTCGATGTCGCGCAGCAGCGCGCCGCCGCCGGTCAGCACGATGCCGCGCTCGGCCACGTCCGCGCACAGCTCGGGCGGGGTCTGTTCCAGCGCGGCGCGCACCGCCGCGACGATACCGGACAGCGGCTCGTGCAGCGCCTCCAGCACCTCGTTGGAACTGATGGTGAACATCCGCGGCACGCCCTCGGCGAGGTTGCGGCCGGACACTTCCATCTCGCGCACTTCCGACTGCGGGTAGGCGCAGCCGATCTCCATCTTGATCCGCTCGGCGGTGGATTCGCCGATCAGGGTGCCGTTGTTGCGGCGCACGTAGTTGATGATGGCCTCGTCGAAGCGGTCGCCGCCGATCCGCACCGACTGCGAATACACGATCCCGTTGAGCGAGATCACCGCGACCTCGGAGGTGCCGCCGCCGATGTCCAGCACCATCGAGCCGCGCGCCTCGTGCACCGGCATGCCGGCGCCGATCGCGGCGGCCATCGGCTCCTCGATCAGGAACACGTCGCGCGCGCCAGCGCCTTCGGCCGACTCCTTGATCGCGCGGCGCTCGACCTGCGTCGAACCGCACGGCACGCACACCAGCACGCGCGGGCTGGGGCGCAGGAAGCGCGAACGGTGCACCGCCTTGATGAAGTACTGCAGCATCGCCTCGGTCATGGTGAAGTCGGCGATCACGCCGTCCTTCATCGGCCGGACGGTGATGATGTTGCCGGGCGTGCGGCCCAGCATCATCTTGGCCTCGGCGCCGACCGCGGCCACCGCGCGCGGGCCGCCGGGGCCCCGGTCCTGCCGGATGGCGACCACCGAGGGTTCGTTGAGCACGATGCCCTGGTCGCGCACGTAGATCAGCGTGTTCGCGGTTCCGAGGTCGATCGAGAGGTCGTTGGAGAAGATGCCGCGAAACAGTTTGAACATGCGCGAACCGCCAGGGTGCGGGCCTGGCTCGACAGGCAGGGGGGAAGAGCAGGGCAGTCTAGTTAGGCGGGCGCGTCCGCGCAAGACGGAAAGCCGCGAAAGCCTTGCCTCGCGCGGCTTCGCGGCGCCCGCTCGTGACCCTCGTCACGCGGGGCGTTGTCCCGCCTTGGGTCCCTTCGCCGGAGGAGAGGCCAACGGGCGTCGCCCCGCGAGCCTGGGCTCATGGCTCGAGGCCGGGTCGAATCCCGGCGCCGATCACGCTACGATCGCCGGTCGGCGTCCGCGCACCGTGGACGATCCGCCGTCATGGCCCCACAACCTCCAGGGAAACCGAGCATGCCCGCTGCGCTGATCTGCGGCTCGCTGGCCTACGACACCATCATGGTGTTCGAAGACCAGTTCAAGAACCACATCCTGCCGGACAAGGTGCACATCCTCAACGTGTCGTTCCTGGTGCCCAGGATGCGCCGCGAGTTCGGTGGCTGCGCGGGCAACATCGCCTACAACCTGAAACTGCTCGGCGGCGAACCGGTCCCGATGGCCACCGTGGGCCAGGATTTCGGGCCCTACCGCGAATGGTTCACCAGGCTGGGCATCCGGCTGGACATGGTGCGCGAACTGCCGGACATGTTCACCGCGCAGGCGTACATGACCACCGACCTCGACAACAACCAGATCACCGCCTTCCATCCCGGCGCGATGATGCGCAGCCACGAGAACCATGTGCGCGACGTGCCCGACGTGGCCTTCGGGATCGTCGCGCCCGACGGCCGCGAGGCCATGCTGCAGAACGCCGCGGAATTCGCCGAGCGCGGCACGCCCTTCATCTTCGACCCCGGCCAGGCCATGCCGCTGTTCAACGGCGAGGAATTCCGGGCCTTCATCGACAAGGCCGATTACGTCACCGTCAACGACTACGAATCGAGCCTGCTGCAGCAACGCACCGGCTGGTCGGCCGAAGACATCACGCGACGCGTCAAGGCCTACATCGTGACGCGCGGCCCGCACGGTTCGGTGATCCACACCAGGGACAAGGATTACGAGATCCCGCCTGCGCGCGAGCGCCGGATCGTCGATCCCACCGGCTGCGGCGACGCCTACCGGGCCGGACTGATCCACGGCATCATGCGCGGCCACGACTGGCCGACCGTGGGCCGGATGGCCTCGCTGATGGGCGCCTTGAAAGTGGAACATCCCGGCACCCAGAACCAGCGCTTCACCTGGACGGAATTCGCCGCCGAGTTCGAGGAGCAGTTCGGCTATGCGCCGGAGTGAGCCCGGCGCCATCCGTGATGCCGGCCGGCTGCACCACCGCTGGCCGCGGGATCGCGCCGTTAAGTGGCGTTCACGCAGCGCCGCACCAGAATGAATCCACCGCAACCACGCGAAGGAGGGTTCCATGCGTACCTTGCAGACCCTGGCACTGGCCGCCCTGCTGGCCGGAGCGCCGCTGCTGCACGCCGGCAGCGCACAGGCGGCCGGTGAAATCACCTGCAGAATGAGCTTCTCGCTGTCGGGCTGGTCCGTGTTCTACAAGACCGCCTCGGGCAGCGGCGAGGTCACCTGCAGCAACGGCGAGCACATGCACGTCCGGCTGGAGAGCAAGGGCGGCGGCCTGACCTTCGGCAAGTCCAGCATCGCCGGCGAAGGCCGCTTCTCGGGCATCTACGACATCAGGGAAATCCTGGGCAGCTATGCCAATGCCCAGGCGCATGCCGGCGCGGTGAAATCGGCGCAGGGCGTGGTGATGACCAAGGGCAACGTGTCGCTGGCGTTGAGCGGCAAGGGCCGGGGCTGGGATCTGGGCGTGGATTTCGGCAAGTTCACGATCTCGGCACGGTGACGGCGCGGATGGACGCCGCGCGCCAAGGCTGGGTTTCATCCGCCGGTTACACCTTCGCGGAGGAGATCGCGAACGGCGTGGTGCAGGGCCTGGGCATCCTGCTCAGCATTGCCGGATTGACCACGCTGGTGGCCTTCGCCGCAGTGGAGGGCGGCGCGCTGGACGTGATCGCCTGCGCGGTGTTCGGCGGCGCGCTGGTGCTGCTGTACACGGTTTCGACGATCTATCACGCGCTGCCGGTGCACATCGCGCCGCGCCTGCTCTCGCGGCTGGATCACATCGCCATCCACGTGCTGATCGCCGGCACCTACACCCCGTTCACGCTGATCGCGCTGGGCGGCGCGCGCGGCCGCTGGCTGTTCGGCGCGATCTGGTCGCTGGCGGTGCTCGGCAGCGCGCTGCAATTCACGCGCTGGGGCGAACGGCAGGCGCTGAAGATCGGCCTGTATCTGCTGATGGGCTGGCTGGGCTTGCTGACCTTCGCGCCGCTGTCGGCGAAGCTGGGCGTGGGCGGCACCACGCTGCTGCTGGCCGGCGGCGCGGCCTACACGCTGGGCGTGCCCTTCCACCTGTGGCGCAGACTGCGCTACCACAACGTGCTGTGGCACACGCTGGTGCTGGCCGGCAGCGTGCTGCACTTCTTTGCGGTGTTGTTGTACGTGCTGCCGGGTTAAGTTGAAGAGTTCCTGGGAGCAGGCCATGGATGGCCGTATTGAGCGAGCTTTCCGCGCCGTCGCATGGCGCCGAGCATCGCAGCCGGGCGCGCGGGAAAGGCGCGCATGTCCGAGCACAGGGATGTGCGAGTTCGCGCCGGCGCGCGCCCGG
>JAJPHQ010000004.1 GCA_021325195.1 Gammaproteobacteria bacterium
GAGTTTGATTCATCCGATCGCGATGGAGGAGGGATTGAGGTTTGCGATCCGGGAAGGCGGCCGCACGGTGGGTGCGGGCGTGGTGACGAAGATCATCGAGTGACCTGGAACTGACTGCCAGGAGCATCGTTCGAAGCGGCTGTTGTGAGAAGTCCGGCATGGATGCCGGTTTGATCTTTGCCGTCAGGGAGGACGGCTGAAATGAACGCCAGTAGCTCAATTGGCAGAGCAGCGGTCTCCAAAACCGCAGGTTGGGGGTTCGAGTCCCTCCTGGCGTGCCATCAGGAAAGGTTTGGCTGGACTGTCGGATCGAGATTCCAACCCGGACCTGCAGGCATCGACAACCCCAGCCCGCGCCGTCTGCGGGACCGCTCCCTTGCCAAGGGAGCTGAAGAAGCAGCGGCTCACAGGTCAGGCAACAACGTGGCAGACAGCAACGCGCCAGTCAGACAACGAAAACCGATGAATGCAAAGGTGGAAACAGCCGGCCCCGGCCGTGCCCTCGATGTGGTGAAGCTGGTGCTGGCGGCGCTGGTGCTGGCCGCGGGCATCGCGGGCTATTACTACCTCGCGGACCTTGCCTCGTCGTGGCGGATGCTGGTGGTGCTGGCGGGCGTGGTGGTGGCCGCGGCAATCGCCGCGTTCACAGCGCCGGGACGCACGGTGCGCGAGTTCCTGCGCGAAACGCAGTTCGAAATGCGCAAGGTGGTGTGGCCGACCCGCGAGGAAACGGCCCGCACCACCATCGTGGTGATCGTGGTGGTCATCGCGCTGAGCGTGATACTGGGACTGATCGACGTGTTGCTGAAATGGGCGATCCTCGATCACCTGCTGAAGATCGGAACATGAGCGAAGCGAGCAATCCACAGGCGGGCAACAAGCGCTGGTACGTGGTGCATGCCTATTCGGGCTTCGAGCACCAGGTCGCGCGCGCGCTGGTCGAACGCATCGCGCGTTCCGGCATGCAGGACAAGTTCGGCGAGGTGCTGGTGCCGACCGAGGAAGTGGTCGAGATGCGCGGCGGCCAGAAGCGCAAGAGCGAGCGCAAGTTCTTCCCGGGCTACGTGCTGGTGCAGATCGAGACCGGCGGCGAGGCGCGCGCGCCGCGCATCGACGACGAGTGCTGGCACCTGGTCAAGGAAACGCCCAAGGTGATGGGCTTCATCGGCGGCACCGCCGACCGGCCGTTGCCGATCAAGGACAGCGAGGCCGACGCGATCCTGAACCGCGTCAAGGAAGGCGTCGAGAAGCCGCGGCCGAAGGTGCTGTTCGAGCCGGGCGAGATGGTGCGCGTGGTCGACGGGCCGTTCAACGATTTCAACGGCGTGGTCGAGGAAGTCAATTACGAGAAGAACCGCCTGCGCGTGGCGGTGCTGATTTTCGGCCGTTCCACCCCGGTCGAACTGGAGTTCGGGCAGGTGGAGAAGGCTTGAAAGGCCGGGACAGCGTGACTCGGAACTCGGGACTCGGAAAAAGCAAAAGCTTGCGCTCTTGATCTTCCAAGTCCCGAGTCCCGGGTCCCGAATCCCGAAATCTGGAAACGGCGAGGAGCCTGACAACAGGCGCTTGAACTCGCAGGAGCAAAACCCATGGCAAAGAAAGTCGTCGGTTACATCAAGCTGCAGGTCAAGGCCGGCGAGGCCAACCCCAGTCCGCCGGTCGGTCCGGCGCTGGGTCAGCGCGGCCTCAACATCATGGAGTTCTGCAAGGCGTTCAACGCCGCCACGCAGAAGATCGAAAAGGGCCTGCCGATCCCGGTGATCATCACCGCGTATTCGGACCGCAGCTTCACGTTCGTCACCAAGACTCCGCCCGCCACCGTGCTGCTGAAGAAGGCTGCCGGGGTCGAGTCGGGTTCCTCGCGGCCCAACACCGAAAAGGTCGGCAAGGTCACCCGCAAGCAACTGGAAGACATCGCCAGGCAGAAGGAGCCCGACCTGACCGCGGCCAGTCTGGACGCGGCCGTGCGCACCATCGCCGGCAGCGCCCGCAGCATGGGCCTGAACGTGGAGGGCGTCTGACATGGCACGCGTGAGCAAGCGGTTCAGGGCGATGGCCGCCCTGGTGGAACCCGGCAAGGCTTATCCGGTCGAAACGGCGTTGAAAATCCTGAAGGACAACTCCAAAACCCGGTTCGTGGAATCGGTGGACGTGGCGATCCGTCTCGGCATCGATGCCAAGAAGTCGGATCAGGGCGTGCGCGGTTCGACCGTGCTGCCGCACGGCACCGGCAAGACGGTGCGCGTGGCGGTGTTCTGCCCGCCGGGCGAGAAGGCGGAGGCGGCCAGGGCCGCCGGCGCCGACGCGGTGGGCATGGATGACCTGGCGGCGCAGATGCAGGGTGGCGACATCGACTTCGGCGTGGTGATCGCGACCCCCGACGCGATGCGCGTGGTCGGCAAGTTGGGCCAGTTGCTGGGTCCGCGCGGCCTGATGCCCAACCCCAAGGTCGGCACCGTGACGCCGGACGTGGTGAGCGCGGTGAAGAACGCCAAGGCCGGACAGGTGCGTTACCGCAACGACAAGGCCGGCATCGTGCACTGCTCGATCGGCAAGGTGAATTTCGAGGTCGACGCACTCAAGGACAATCTGAACGCGCTGGTCGCCGACCTGATGAAGGCCAAGCCGTCCACCGCCAAGGGCCAGTACCTGCAGAAGGTGTCGGTGTCCAGCACGATGGGGCTGGGCGTGACGGTGGATACGTCCACGCTGGCGGCGATGGCGGCGAAATGACCACAGGATGTGGTCACCCCGGACAGCACATGGATGTGCGTTGATCCGGGGTCCGGTGACTGTATTTTGGAAGGCGCTGGACTGTTGAAAAGCAAAGACACTGGTTCCCCGCTTTCGCGGGGATGACGGTCGAAGGAGGGGCGGCTGACGCCGCCCGACTAGAGGAATTTGAGGGCGAGGTTGCGGAACACCGCAACGCAGCCGTCAAAGACCGCAGGTGGCAAGGCGGATCCAGACGATCCGCGGAGCCTCAATCGGAATCGCTCATCTCGAGGATTCCCGCCTGCGCAGATGGTGTCGCCCGCAACGAATCGACTGAAAGGTTGATCTCCGAGCGGACACCGCAATCAGGCACCGCGAGGTGCCGGCGGATCGGCAGGATGCCGGCGATCCGTTTGGTTCGAGTGCATCGCGCACGGAGCGCGGTGGATTCATCGGAGGCAAGCAATGCCGCTCAATCTGGCACAAAAGAAAGAGCTCGTTGCCGAACTGGCTGAAGTGGCCGCCAAGGCGCACTCGCTGGTCGCCGCGGAGTACGCGGGTCTCACGGTCGAGCAGCTCACCGAGCTGCGCAAGAAGGCGCGTGCCTCGGGTGTGTTCGTGAAAGTCGCGAAGAACACCCTGGTGCGCCGCGCGGTCAGCGGGACCGAATACGAGTGCGCCTCGCAGCAACTCGTCGGGCCGCTGCTGTATGCCTTCTCGACCGAGGACCCCGGCGCCGCCGGACGGCTGGTGAAGGAGTACGCCAAGAGCTACGAGAGCCTGAAGCCGAAGCTGGTCGCGGTGGGCGGCAAGGCGTATCCCGCCTCGCACGTCGACGTGCTGGCTTCGCTGCCGACCCGCGAGCAGGCGCTGTCGATGCTGCTCAGCGTACTGGTGCAGCCCGCCACCATGCTGGTGCGCGTGCTGGCCGAGCCCGCCGCGCAGACCGCCCGCGTGATCAACGCGGTCGGACTGCAGATGCAGAAGCAGGCCGCGTGACGGGTCGTTCGCACGGACTCAATGGGTGTATTTCAGCCGTCCTCCCTGACGGCAAAGAACAAGCCCGGCATCCATGCCGGACTTTCCGCAAAGCTCAACCTTTCAACGTTTCAGGAGTCAACCAACATGTCCCTCAGCAATGAACAGATCATCGACGCGATCTCGTCCAAGACCCTCGTCGAGGTGATGGAACTGGTCAAGGCGATGGAAGAAAAGTTCGGCGTGTCCGCCGCGGCCCCGGTGGCCGTGGCCGCCGCGCCTGCCGCCGGCGGTGGCGCCGCCGCCGCGGAGGAAAAGACCGAATTCACGGTGGTGCTGGCCGCCGCCGGCGAGAAGAAGGTCGAGGTGATCAAGGCCGTGCGCGCGATCACCGGTCTGGGCCTCAAGGAGGCCAAGGACCTGGTCGAAGGCGCGCCGCAGACCGTCAAGGAAGGCGCCAGCAAGGAAGACGCCGAGAAGTTCAAGAAGGATCTGGAAGCGGCCGGCGCCAAGGTCGAGTTGAAGTGAGGACAGGAGTCCTCATCCCGTGCAGACCAGGGATGGCCGGTGAACGGGATCCATATTGGATCCCCGTCACCCCGTGCAGCACATGGATGTGCGATGGCACGGGGTTCAGCGCCTTTGATAACTAGCAAAGACACTGGATTCCCGCTTTCGCGGGAATGACGAAATGAGCCTGGGAGCTTTTGCCCCCGGGCTTTCGCCGTTGCGGCGAAGAGTTGTTGTTGCAAAAAAACCAGTTTCGAGTTGTCCACACGAAGTAGCGGCAGACGGGCGTGCTGGTGCCGGCAATACCAGCGACTTCCCAGGTGACAGCTCCACCGCGTTTTCCCGCGGCCGCGCCCTGCGCGCGGCCCGATGCCCACGAACGAGGCGGTAGCATCCATGACGACCTATTCCTTCACCGAAAAGAAGCGGATCCGCAAGGATTTCGGCAAGCGCCCGCCGGTGCTTCCCGTACCCAACCTGCTGACGATCCAGACCGATTCCTACCGCGACTTCCTGCAGGCGGACGTGCCGCCGGCGAGCCGCGAGGACAAGGGCCTGCATGCCGCGCTGAAGTCGGTGTTCCCCATCGTCAGCCATTCCGGCAATGCCGCGCTGGAATACGTCGATTACCACTTCGGCGAGCCGGCGTTCGACGAGCGCGAGTGCCGGATGCGAGGCATGAGCTACGGCGCGCCGTTGCGCGTCAAGGTGCGTCTGGTGATCTACGACAAGGACAGCCCGGCCAGCAAGAAGGTGCCCAAGCTGGTGAAGGAACAGGACGTGTACATGGGCGAGATTCCGCTCATGACCGAAACCGGCACCTTCATCGTCAATGGCACCGAGCGCGTGATCGTCTCGCAGTTGCACCGCTCGCCGGGCGTGTTCTTCGATCACGACCGCGGCAAGACGCACTCGTCCGGCAAGCTGCTGTATTCCGCGCGGATCATTCCCTACCGCGGCTCGTGGCTGGACTTCGAGTTCGACCCCAAGGACGCGCTGTTCACCCGCATCGACCGCCGCCGCAAGCTGCCGGTGACGGTACTGCTGCGCGCGCTCGGTTACAGCAACGAGGAAATCCTCGCGATCTTTTTCGAGCACAACGTGTTCCACCTCGGCAAGGAAGGCGGCGCGCAGCTCGCGCTGGTGCCCGAGCGCCTGCGCGGTGAAACGCTGAACTTCGACCTGATCGCCGACGGCAAGGTGCTGGTGGAAGCCGGCAAGCGCATCACCGCGCGCCACGTGCGCGAACTCAGGAACGCCAACATCGGCACGCTGGAAGTGCCGGACGACTACATGATCGGCCGCATCCTGGCGACCGATTTCGTCGATCCGAACACCGGCGAACTGCTGGCCTCGGCCAACGACGAACTCACCGCCGAGCACATCGCCAGGTTCCGGGCGGCCGGCATCGACGCGGTCGCCACGTTGTTCGTCAACGACCTCGACCGCGGCCCCTACATTTCCAACACGCTGCGCGCCGATCCCACCCGCACGCAACTGGAGGCGCTGGTCGAGATCTACCGGATGATGCGTCCCGGCGAGCCGCCGACCAAGGAAGCCGCACAGAACCTGTTCCACAACCTGTTCTTCACCTTCGAGCGCTACGACCTCTCGGCCGTGGGCCGGATGAAGTTCAACCGCCGGGTGGGCCGCAAGGACATCACCGGTCCGGGCGTGCTGTACGACCACAAGTATTTCGCGGCACGCAAGGACGACGAGTCGGCCAGGCTGGTGGCATGGCAGGGCGAGACGTCCGACATCCTGGACGTGCTGCGCGTGCTGATCGACATCCGCAACGGCCAGGGCACCGTCGATGACATCGATCACCTGGGCAACCGCCGCGTGCGCAGCGTGGGCGAGATGGCCGAGAACGCGTTCCGGATCGGGCTGGTGCGCGTGGAGCGCGCGGTCAAGGAACGCCTGTCGCTGGCCGAGGCCGAAAACCTGGGCCCGCAGGACCTGATCAATGCCAAGCCGGTCGCGGCGGCGGTGAAGGAGTTCTTCGGCTCCTCGCAGTTGTCGCAGTTCATGGACCAGCACAATCCGCTCTCGGAAGTCACGCACAAGCGCCGTGTCTCGGCACTGGGCCCGGGCGGCCTGACCCGCGAGCGCGCCGGCTTCGAGGTGCGCGACGTGCACCCGACCCACTACGGCCGCGTCTGCACCATCGAGACGCCGGAAGGTCCGAACATCGGCCTGATCAACTCGCTGGCGGTGTATGCACGCACCAACAGCTACGGCTTCCTGGAGACGCCGTACCGCAAGGTGGTCAACGGCAAGGTCACCGACGAGGTCGAATACCTGTCGGCGATCGAGGAAGGCGACTACGTGATCGCGCAGGCCAACGCGCCGCTCGACAAGCACGGCCGGTTCACCGAGGACTTCGTGTCCTGCCGTTTCCGCGGCGAATCGGAACTGCGCCCGGCTTCCGAGATCAACTACATGGACGTGTCGCCGATGCAGACCGTGTCGGTGGCGGCGGCGCTGGTGCCGTTCCTGGAGCACGACGACGCCAACCGCGCGCTGATGGGCGCCAACATGCAGAGACAGGCGGTGCCGACGCTGCGTTCGGAAAAGCCGCTGGTCGGCACCGGCATCGAGCGCGCGGTGGCGCGCGATTCGGGCGTCACCATCGTGGCGCGCCGCGGCGGCGTGATCGAGCAGGTCGATGCCGCGCGCATCGTGGTGCGCGTCAACGAAAAGGAAGTCGGCGAGAACGATCCGGGCGTGGACATCTACACGCTCACCAAGTACACGCGCTCCAACCAGAGCACCAACCTGAACCAGCGTCCGCTGGTGAACGTGGGCGACAAGGTGGCGGCGGGCGACACGCTGGCCGACGGTTCCTCGACCGATCTCGGCGAACTGGCGCTGGGCCAGAACATGCTGGTCGCGTTCATGCCCTGGAACGGCTACAACTTCGAGGACTCGATCCTGATTTCCGAGCGCGTGGTGCAGGAGGACCGCTACACCTCGATCCACATCGAGGAGCTGTCCTGCCAGGCGCGCGACACCAAGCTGGGCCCCGAGGAAATCACCGCCGACATCCCGAACGTGGGCGAGGCGGCACTGACGCGCCTGGACAAGTCGGGCATCGTCTATATCGGCGCGGAGGTGAAGGCCGGCGACATCCTGGTCGGCAAGGTCACGCCCAAGGGCGAGTCGCAACTGACGCCGGAAGAAAAGCTGCTGCGCGCGATCTTCGGCGAGAAGGCCAGCGACGTGAAGGATTCCTCGCTGCGCGTGCCGCCGGGCATGGACGGCACCGTGATCGACGTGCAGGTGTTCACCCGCGACGGCATCGAGAAGGACGAGCGCGCGCGCCAGATCGAGGAAATGGAGATCAAGCGCATCCGCAAGGACCTGGACGACCAGTTCCGGATCCTCGAGGGCGCGATCTACGGCCGCCTGCGCATGCAACTGGTCGGCAAGACCGCCAACAGCGGTCCGCAGGGCCTGAAGAAGGGCGCGGCCATCACCGACGAATATCTCGACGGCCTGAAGAAGGACGAGTGGTTCAAGATCAATCCCAGGGACGAGGACGTCGCCGAGCTGGTCTCGCGCGCGGCCGAGCAGATCAAGCGTCACAAGGAGGCGTTCGACAAGCGCTTCCGCGAAAAGCAGGCCAAGATCACCGCCGGCGATGATCTCGCGCCCGGCGTGCTGAAGCAGGTCAAGGTGCACCTTGCGGTCAAACGCCGCATCCAGCCGGGCGACAAGATGGCCGGCCGCCACGGCAACAAGGGCGTGGTGTCGATGATCGTGCCGGTCGAGGACATGCCGTACATGGCCGACGGCACACCGATCGACATCGTGCTGAATCCGCTGGGCGTGCCCTCGCGCATGAACATCGGCCAGATCCTCGAGACCCATCTCGGCTGGGCCGCCAAGGGGCTGGGCGAGAAGATCGGCAAGATGCTGGAAGCGAAGGAAAAGGCCGACAAGATCCGCGAGTTCCTCGGCAAGATCTACAACTCGGGCAAGACCGCCCAGCACGTCGACCTGGATTCGCTGAAGGACCACGAGATCCTGGCGCTGGCGCAGAACCTGCGCGACGGCGTGCCGATGGCGACGCCGGTGTTCGACGGCGCCAACGAGGACGAGATCAAGGCCATGCTGAGGCTCGCCGAGCTGCCGGAGTCCGGCCAGACCACGCTGTACGACGGCCGCACCGGCGATGCCTTCGACCGTCCGGTCACGGTGGGCTACATGCACATGCTGAAGCTGAACCACCTGGTGGACGACAAGATGCACGCGCGTTCCACCGGTCCGTACTCGCTGGTCACGCAGCAGCCGCTGGGCGGCCGCGCGCAGTTCGGCGGCCAGCGCTTCGGCGAAATGGAGGTGTGGGCGCTGGAGGCCTACGGCGCGGCCTACACCCTGCAGGAAATGCTGACGGTGAAATCCGACGACGTGCAGGGCCGCAACCAGATGTACAAGAACATCGTGGATGGCGAACACCAGATGTCGGCGGGCATGCCCGAATCGTTCAACGTGCTGGTCAAGGAGATCCGTTCGCTGGCGATCGACATGGAGCTGGAAGAGCGATAAGAGCCGGGACCTTAGGACACGGAACCCGGGACCCGGAAGATCAAGAGCCATGCCGCTTTTGCTTTTCCGGGCCCCGGGTTCCCGGCCCCAGGTCCCGAATCGAGCCAGTCCCAGCCACCGCCCAAGAATTCGCTCCATATCCGGAGACAAGCAATGAAAGACCTTCTGAACCTGTTCAACCAGCAGACCCAGCCGCTGGACTTCGACTCGATCAAGATCGCGCTGGCTTCGCCCGACCTGATCCGTTCGTGGTCCTGGGGCGAGGTGAAGAAACCCGAGACCATCAACTACCGCACGTTCAAGCCGGAACGCGACGGCCTGTTCTGCGCGGCGATCTTCGGCCCGATCAAGGACTACGAGTGCCTGTGCGGCAAGTACAAGCGCATGAAGCACCGCGGCGTGGTGTGCGAGAAATGCGGCACCGAGGTGACGCTGGCCAAGGTGCGCCGCGAGCGCATGGGCCACATCGA